>CAZTHU010000007.1:0-10056 GCA_964613575.1 uncultured Eubacteriales bacterium
ATTAGATATAGTCATTTTAAAAATTCCTTTACCACTTATCGTCTTCCTTATTAGCACTTATGGCATTTTCCATTGCCACAATAGCTACTTCGAGCATTGAATCGTCAGGTTCTGCAGTTGTGAATTTTTGAAAAAGTAGCCCAGGTAGTTTGAAAAAATTTATAAGTTTATTATTTTTATTACCAATAAGTCTGAAAATTTCATATGAAATACCAGCAACAACAGGAAGTAGAAGTATTCTAAATAAAAGATTATATAAAACTCCAAGCCAAGGAACAAGGGAAAAAACGAGTATGCTTATGATCATGACTGTAAATAAAAATGAAGTTCCACATCTAGGGTGCCGAGTTGTGTATTTTCTAATATTTTCAACAGTTAGGTCTTCGTTGTTTTCATAGCAATGAATTGTTTTATGTTCTGCTCCGTGATATTGCCATACCCTTTTAATTTCAGGGCTTATTTTGGCAACTAAGATTATGTACAAGAAGAATATGAAAATTCTAATTATACCTTCTAAAAAGTTCCTAGATATATTTGCTCCAAAGCTTTGCGTATCTCGCTGAAAAACATCCATAGACAATTCTGTAAGAGAAGCGCCTTCAAAGGGCAATAATAAGAGCGTTGCTATAAGATTAGGTAAAAGAATAAAAAGACCTACGGATAGCCCGATGGAAAGTATTACTGAAAAAATAATAACTACATCTTTTAGCTTATTTCCAAATATTTTTTCAAGTAATCTGTCTATTTTATCAGCAATTCCATCTTTTTTATCGTTTGTTTCTTTGTTTGTGTCTTCTTTTTCATCGTTTGTTTTTTTAGCTGTGTTTTTTACTTCATCATCTGTATCTGTATCTGTATCTGTATCTGTATCTGTATCTGTATCTATACCTGTATCTGAACTTTTATTTGTTTCTTTTGTTTCGTCATTTAATTTTTCATCTGTGTCTTTTTGTTCGTCATTTTCATCAAGTTCTTGAAATTCTGCTGAAAAGATTAATGCCTTCATTCCGGTTATTAGTTGGAGGATCAATAAAATAGATCCCCTTAGAAAAGGGATTTTAGAGAAAAAACCTTTTTTTAGAGGTGGTTTATTTTCAACAATGATTTCTCCATTAGGTTTTCGAACGGCAATTGAAGCATTTTTAGGGCCTAGCATCATTAGACCCTCAATTAGTGCCTGACCTCCAACTGTGGTTGTATGTTTATTTTTTTTTGATAGATTGCAATTATTTACTTCTGACTGATTATTTCTTATCATAAATTTTCTCCTTATTAATAATAACTTTGATAAGCTGATTATAACATATAGAACTAAATGAGGGAAATTTTTTTGAAATTTAAGTTATTTTATTTTAAAAAGTGCCGATTCAATTATTGTGAGGATAATATTCTATTTTAGGAGATGATACCTGTGCACATAAAAAAAGTTTTCTTAATTGCAATACTTATATTCATAACATTATTTAGCACTTCATATTCACTTGAATATGAAGAACAGGCGAGGGCTTTATACGATCTTGGTCTATATTTAGGAAGAAGTCAAACTACTTATGAACCAGACTTAGAGGGAAAAGTGACAAGGCAAGATGCGAGCATTATGCTACTTAGAATTTTTGGATTAGAGGATGAGGCTTTAAAGCTTAATTTAGAAGAGGCAAGAAATGTTTTGGAAAGTGACTTTTTAGATGGAAAAGATGTAGCAGATTATGCAATTAGGCAGGTAGCATACGCTACAAAGCAAGGTATAATAATGGGATTTCCAGATGGACGATTTGCCCCAAGAGAACTTATTACAGGTAAACAATATTGTGCTTTAGTACTTAGAATGTTAGGATATACAGATGAATTAGATGAACTAGGGTTTGATAATTCAGGTGAACTTTTTTCTATTATTGCAGGTATAAGTCCACAGAGACAAAAAGATTTTGATGTCGATGATGTTATTAAGCGAGAGATTCTTGTTGGAATATCTTTTAGTGCACTTAAGGCTAATTTGAAAAATAGCGATAACATTTTAGGAGAAAGGTTGATCAAAGAGGGAATTGTTGATAGACAACAGATGGAAGAAAAGGTTTTAAATATTGAAGTTGATGAACTTAGGGTTTTAGAGATTTACCCTGTATCTTAATTAGATTCGATTTATTAGGATAATAGATTCTAGGGGATGTTAAGTATGAATTACTGAGATTTAGTAATGTGAGTTTAATTTAGTTTTAATCTTTGGGAGGTTTAGGTGTTTAAGTTTAAATTTGAATCAATTTTGAGATTAAAGCAACAGATGGAAAAGAAAGCGCAAAATGAATTAGCTGCAGCTAATTCAAGGTTAAAGAATGAACAAGAAAAACTTGAGAAGTTAGTTGATAAAAGGGATAAAGCTTTTTTGGAAGTGCAAAGTGAGAGTGGTTTAATAAATGTGCTTAAGCTAAGAGAATATGCAAAATTTATAGAGGTATTAAAAAATAGAATTCACGACCAAAAGAATAATGTTAATAGAGCACAGGAAAATGTCGATATACTTAGTGAGAAATTAAGAGAGGCTGTAAAAGAAAAAAAAATTTTTGAAAGGCTTAAAGAAAAAAAATATAGAGAGTTTTTGAGCAATGAAGTTAAAAAAGAACAAATGCTAGCTGATGAGATTGTAAGCTATAAGAGATCGAATAGAAATGAGGAAGGGGATACTTAAATGGCGGATAATCAAAATAATGCGAATGAACAAGTAAAAATAGATGAACAGCAAAATAAGGGAGATAATGTTAATAAAGAAAGTAAAGAAAGATTGGGATTGCTATTCTATTTTGTGATGATTATCACTTTTTTGCTAGTAATTGTTTCAGTTGGTTCTAGTTTTTTGTTTTTTGCAACAAGCAGAAATTATAATAATATTGCAATTAAAAATAGAGAGTTAATAGAAAAATTACCTATAATAAACAGGGCACTACCACCAATATCAGACCCAGATGCTGTTGATAATTTTAGTCAGAGGCAGTTAAGGGGGCATTATGTTGAGGTGCTTGAAGAAAGAAATGAGCTTAGAATTAAAAAGGATGCATTAAATGAAGAAGTTTCTAAAATAAAAGAGGAATTATTAGAGTTTGAAAAAAATGAGAAAGAGCTAAATGAAGATAGGAAGCTTTTAGATGATAAATTTAAAAAGTTAGAAGATGATAGGAAAGAGTTTGAGAAGATGATAGGAACAGCAGAACCTGAAGCTTTCAGAGAATTCTTTGAAGAAATTAACCCTGAAGAGGCAAAAGAATTATATGAAGAAGTTGCATTAAATCATGTTCAAGATGAGTTGATACAAGATTTAACGGAAGTTTATGAAAATATGCCTGTAGCATCTTCTGCTACAATATTACAAGAGCTTGCCGATCATGATATTGAATTGGTTGTGGATATAGTAAGGGGTATGGATAAAACTATCGCAGGAGAAATAATTTCATTGATATCTGGAGATGATGTAGCGTTTGCAACAAAGCTATCTTCAAGACTTGCTCAGTAAATAAAGAAAAATTGTAATCAAATAAATTGTAAAAAATATGATTTTAAAAAAGGAGGTGAAGCATATTGGAAGTAAATGGTTTGATTAATTCTACAGGTAAGATTTCAAAGGAAGATACTTTGATGGGAAATTTTAAGACAATGATGTTTGGAAATGGAGAAATTGAGCCAAATGTATCTTCAAATACCCAAAGTGCATTTAATAATATTTTGCAAAAAAATTTGGGTAAAAATACCATGAGAAGGGAGGTGGCGCGAGAACAAAGCGCATCAAGAAGTTTTGATAACCGGCAAGATTTTAAAGAAAAAAGTAAGGTTGAGCCTAGGGAAGATAATGTTGTAAGAAACCTTAGGAAAGAAAAAAATACTCAAGGAAAGAAAGATACCTCTATTGTTGAGAAAGAAGGAAAAGTGGAGAATAAAACAAAAGACAAGACTAAAGATGTTGAAAAGGCTAAAGATGCTGAAAAGACTAAAGATGCTGAAAAGACTAAAGATGCTGAAAAGACTAAAGATGTTGAAAAGACTAAAGATGTTGAAAAGACTAAAGATGTTGAGAAGACTAAAGATGTTGAAAAGACTAAAGATGTTGAAAAGACTAAAGATGCTGAAATTGAGGGAAAAGAGCAAAAAGATAAAGAAGACAAATTATTAATGGTTTTAAGTAATATTCTTAATATCGAGATGAAAGATCTTTTACAATTAGTTCAAGATGAAGGTATTGATATTTTAAAAGTGATTGAAAATCAAGAAGAAGGTGTTATTGAACAATTAGTATTAGAAGTTTTAGGTGAAGAAACTATTGAAAAGGCAGATTTAAAAGAAGTATCCCAAGGATTAATTAAGATCTTATCAGCTATAGATGAACAAGTGGCAAAAAAGAAGGGTGTGGAAGTTCTACATCAAGATAATAATCAAGAAGGTAATGATTTAGAAGAACTTGAAACAAAAGTTGAAACAACGGTTGAAACTTTGGAAAAAACTAAAAATAGTATAGCTGAAACAATGAAGGTCGTAGCGCCGCAAATAAAAAGAATTAAAGAAATTATATCAAAAATTAATAAAGAAGATTTAGATGTAGATGTGGAATTTAATTCGGATGAATATCCAGAAAATAAAAAAAACACAAAGTATATGACCGAAGATGTAAAAGTATCTGAAGATGTAAAAGTATCTGAAGATGTAAAATCATCTGAAGATGTAAAAGCATCTGAAGATGTAAAAGTGGTTGAAGAAAAATATAATGCTAGTGACAATAAGACTGACAGTTTTGATGTTTCTGATAAAGAAAGTTTATCTCAGAAGGTGGGTAAAGACATACAAAACGAAGAAAGGGTTGAAAGTAAAGGGGTATCAACTAGCACCAAATCAATAGAATATGATGCAAGTGTTAGCAACACCAATACTGATAAAGTAGAAACAACAAAGACTACGTTTAAAATATCTAAACCTAACGCTAGTTTTAAAGAAAATCTTGTGCAGGAGCTTGTAGATAAGGCTAAACTAACAATATCTAAAGGGAAAAATGAGATGGAGTTAAAGCTAAAACCTGAACAATTAGGCAAATTATCCATGAAGATAGCTACTGAAGAAGATGGTGTAATTGGAAGAATCACGGTAGAAAATGATGTGGTAAAGCAGGTAATAGAGGCTAATCTAGATACTTTAAAAGATTCTTTACAGCAGCAGGGTATAAAGGTTCAGGGCTTTCAGGTAGATGTTGGAAGTAACTCGCAAAAAGGCAACGAAAGAGATAAGGGTAATGACAAGAGTAATAATGGTAAAAATGAAAAAAATGCTATAGGGAAAATAACCAATGCTAAAAAAAGCAATTTAAGCACAATGGAATATCAAGGTTATGACTTGGCAAACAGTATGTTGTCTGCATATCAAAGTGGAGAGGGTGGAGTAAATTTGACTGCATGATTTAAAACTAAAGCCAAAAATGAAAGGTGTGAGATTATGAATATTGACTCAACTATGAATATGCCAAATATGCAAGAGATAGTTGATAAGTCTAATACTAATACTAACGATGATGAAAGAAATGTTGGGGAATTAGGTAAGGATGATTTTATAAAACTTTTAATAACTCAATTAAGGCATCAAGACCCTATGAATCCAGTGGAGGACAAAGAATTTATAGGTCAGATGGCACAGTTTAGCGCGTTAGAACAAATGCAAAATGTAAGTGCTGGAATTAACAGTGTTAGAGGTTCAACGCTTTTAGGTAAAGAAGTAAAGGCTGCCGTATCATCACAAAGTGGTGAAGTCTCAGAAGTTGAAGGAACAGTGACATCTGTTAAGATGAGTAAAGGTGACACACTAGTGGTTGTAGATGGTAGAGAAATTAAGGTTGAGGATGTTGAGGAGATTATCATGCCAAATTTGGAAGATGATGTTTTGGAAGATGATGTTTTGGAAGATGATGCTTTGGAAGATATTATCATGCCAAATTTTGAAGGATGATGCTCAAGAAAATGAGGGGATGGGATAAATATGGTTATTAAAAATAATTTTCCTATAGTTCCTGTAAATAAGAATAATGGGCAAGTGATTGAATCGAAAGGGAAAAAGTTAGATAATGATACGAAAAGCTTTGAGAATATATTGAACGAACAGATTAAAGAAAGTGAAACCTTAAAATTCTCTAAGCATGCAAAGCAAAGGATAGAAACTAGAGATATTCAAATTACGCAGGACCAAAGTCAAAGGATTGAAAATGGCGTTAAAGATGCTAGTGATAAAGGTGTAAAAGATTCGTTGGTTTTGTGTGATAATTTAGCTTTTGTGGTAAGTGTAAAAAATAATACTGTAGTTACAGCGTTAAACGGTGAAGATTTAAAAAATAATGTTTTTACTAATATTGATGGTGCAGTGATTGTGTGAAAAATTAGCCGGACCCTTTAGGGAGGCTAAATATTCCGGATTGATTGAAGGAATAGGCAAGAAACCTAAAAAAGGAGGTCGATTTTCTATGGTAAGATCAATGTATGCAGGGGTAACTGGTCTTAGTTCTCACCAAACTAAAATGGATGTTATTGGGAATAATGTTTCTAATGTGAATACAGTAGGCTTTAAACCTGGGAGAGTTTTGTTTAATGAAGTTTTTAATCAAACACTAAGTCCAGCTAGGTCACCTGGGCAAGGAAGTGAAAGTGGTGGGGTAAATCCAAAGCAGGTAGGTTTGGGGATAGACGTTTCATCGATAGATACAATTATGTCAAGAGGGAGTATTGAGAGAACGGATAACGTAACAGATTTATCCATAGATGGAGATGGATTTTTTGTTACAGGTGGTGAAACTGAAGATATGCGTGAATTTACAAGAGCTGGTAATTTTAGCATTGATAAAAATGGTGATTTAATTGCTGGGAATGGAAAGAAGGTATATGGATGGAATGATTATCAAGATGATCCAGAAGATGGTGTTATTTTTAATACAGATCAAGACATTAGTCCTCTTAATATCTATTTAGACGAGCATAGCGGAAATAAGAGAGTTACTTCTTCGAGTATGACTCAAAGGGCAATGCTTAGTGGTAATTTAAATGCGGGAGAGGAAGTTATGGAAGACGGTGCAATTGATGATCCCGAAGAAAATGCTCATTATACTAGTCCCTTTACTGCTTATGATACATTGGGGAATGAGTATAGAGTTAATTTAGAGTATTTCAAGGTAGATGTTGACGAGGATCATACTGAATGGCAAGTAAGGGTGAGTGCTATTGATGATGGGCAAGAAGGAGATGAAATAGAAATTGAACCAGAAATATTAGAAGATTCTATTAAATTTGATAAGAGTGGTTCTATAAAAGAAGATTCGAATTCCAAACAAAAGATAAATATAACACCTGGAGAAGGGGTTGGCGCAGACGAAATGGAAATAGAATTGGATTTTTCTTCATTGACTATGTATGATGGCGAATCAACGGTAAGGTCAGATTTTGTAGATGGTAATAGAATGGGAAACCTTACTTCTTTTGAAGTGGGTGAAGATGGAATTATAACGGGGGTATATGATAATGGTGAACAGATGCCTTTAGGCCAAGTTGCTCTTGCAAATTTTGACAACCCAGAAGGTCTCTCGAAAACTGGAGAAAACTCTTTTATTGAGACTGCAAACTCAGGTGAGTTTGTCAGGCCATTAAAACCGGGTGAAGGTGGAAGTGGAAAATTAACGGCGGGGACATTGGAGATGTCTAATGTGGATTTATCTAAGGAGTTTGCTGATATGATTGTTACTCAAAGAGGGTTTCAGGCTAATAGTAGGATTATTACTTCTGCTGATGAGATGCTTCAAGAACTAATAAATCTAAAGAGGTAGAATAAGTAGAAGGTGAAAAAAAGGTGGTAACAACACATGAGAAAGATTTATTTGTGTTGTTACCACTTTTTTTTCTCAGTTATTTGCATTCTTTTGTATTTGTGCTATAATTACACGGTAATAATCTTTTGGGGTCAATGTGAAAGTAGTTGATGATGTTAGACAAGAAAAAGGAAAAGGGGGGATTTTAGTGAAGCATATCAAGACAATATCTAAAAAAACATTAAAAGATAGTCTTAAAAAGGGTGGTTGTGGAGAGTGTCAAACTTCTTGTCAGTCAGCTTGCAAGACTTCATGTACAGTTGCAAATCAAACATGTGAGAAGGGTTAAAGAATGATTCATAAGTTTAGTATGGAAAATAAGAATATTGTGATTGATGTCTATAGCGGTGCTGTTCATGAGTTTGACAGTGTTTCTTTTGATGTTTTAGATCATGTTGACAAACCTAGAGAGGAAATTTTAGAGTGTTTTTCTAATAGGTACACAAAAAAGGATGTTTTAGAGGCTATAGAAGAGATTGAGCAATTACGCACACAAGGCCTTTTGTTTACTGATGACCCTTATGAGAAGATGAATTTGGAATTAAGTGGTGATCCTGTTATTAAAGCTGCATGTTTTCATGTTTCACATGATTGTAATTTAAGATGTAGTTATTGTTTTGCTTCTACTGGGAATTTTGGCGGCCAGAGACTTAACATGGGTTTTGACGTTGGGAAGGATGCCGTCGATTTTTTGATCCAAAATTCTGGTAACAGAAAAAACATAGAAGTAGATTTTTTTGGTGGAGAACCAATGTTAAATTTTGATGTCGTAAAACAAATAGTAGAATATACAAGAGGCATAGAAAAAGAGTTTAATAAGAATTTTAGGTTCACTATAACTACAAATGCATTGCATTTAGATGATGAAAAAATAGATTATATAAACGCAAATATGGCAAATGTAGTCTTGAGTATTGATGGAAGAAAAGAGATAAATGATGCAATGCGAAAGAGAATTGATGGAAAAGGTTCTTATGACAAGGTTCTAGAGAATATAAAAAGGTTAGTAGAAAAAAGAGGGTATAAAGATTATTATGTTAGAGGCACTTTTACAAAGAAAAACCTTGATTTTTTCAATGATGTTATGCATCTTGTAGACCAAGGCTTTGATCAAGTTTCAGTAGAGCCAGTAGTTGCAGGAAAAGGAACGGGTTATGAAATAACTCTAGATGATATAGATATTCTTAAGCTAGAGTATGAAAAGCTTGCAAAAGAATATGTTATACGTGCTAAAAGTGGAAAAGGGTTTGTGTTTTTTCATTTTTTACTTGATTTGGCAGGAGGTCCTTGTGTATCTAAGCGGTTAAGAGGATGTGGAAGTGGATCTGAGTACATTTCGGTAACTCCAAAAGGGGATATTTACCCTTGTCATCAGTTTGTTGGAGATAAGAATTTTAAGCTTGGCAATGTAAAAGATGGTATTTTGAACAAGGCGTTGCAAGAGAAATTTAAAAAGTCTAATGTTTATACTAGGCAAGTGTGTAGAAGTTGTTGGGCTAAATTTTATTGTAGTGGTGGGTGTCCTGCAAATGCATATCAGTTTGAGGGCGATATTAATAGTGTTTATGATGTAGGATGTGAACTAGAGAAAAAGAGGTTAGAATGTGCACTTTGGATAAAGTCTCAAGAAGACTTGAGCTAAAAGCAATTATAATATACAAAAAGGGGGATAAAGATGAAAAGTAGAAGTGTTAGTAATATTTTTCTTGTTTGTTTAGTGACTGCTGTACTTACATTTATAGCATTTAATGGACTAAAGATACAGCCGCTTAACATTAACATTCCTAGCGCGTCAGAAGCGGTAAGGTATGGGATTGATATTAGAGGTGGAGTTAGGGTTGTTCTAGAGGCTGAAGATGCCGAAGATGGAACTATGCCATCGCCATCCGATATCGATATTGTTGTCGGAGTTCTAGAAAATAGGCTTGATAACCAGCAAATAATGGATAGAAGTGTTACTCCGCAAAGGGATAGAGGTAGGGTTATTGTTGAGATCCCTAGAAGGTCTTTAGATGAGGAGTTTGACCCGGAGAGTCAAATTGAGGAATTGGGCTCAATGCAGATGCTTGAGTTTTACCATGTAGTACCTAATACTGATGGTATGGATTTGAATCCAGAAGATTTAGAAGGATTGAATCCAGAAGATTTAGAAGGATTGAATCCAGAAGATTTAGAAGGATTGAATC
>CAZTHU010000007.1:10156-19346 GCA_964613575.1 uncultured Eubacteriales bacterium
CAGAAGATTTAGAAGGACTGAATCCAGAAGATTTAGAAGGAACAGAGCAGATAGAGTTTGACGCAGTAGATGAGGAGGGTGATATAAATATAGATCCAGAGACACAGACTCAAGAAGCTCAAGAGTTTGATTCACCAGATGAAGAAACAACAATGGCAGATACCGCAGTACATGATGAAGCAGATATTGTAGACTCTGAGGATGTTAATGAGTTGGAGGAAACTGATGCTATAGAAACTCATGAAAATCTTGAACAGGAAGAGTCTGATGTACAAGAGGATACTGCAGACTCTGATGAAGCTATAGAGGGTATAGATATTGTGGATACACAAGTACCTGAAGCTACAGAGGAAGGGGTTGAAGTTGGCGTTTCACAAGAGCAACAAGAAGGGCAAGAAGGAATGCCAGATATGCAAGAAGAAACTCAACAGCCTGAGCCTTATGAAAAGGTTGAATTGATAATAAGTGGTATGGATGTAGTGGATGCAAGACCTGAACTAGATCCTCAAAAAGGTGTTTATCATGTAGCGCTTAATCTAAATGCTGAGGGACAAAAAAAGTTTGCTGATGCTACAGGAAGGCTTATTGATGAGCAGATAGGTATTTATTTAAATGAACAACTTATTTCTGCTCCAAGTGTTAACGAAAGAATTGATAGTCCAAGCGCTGTTATTAGTTTAGGAACTGGAGGAAGACGTGAGACTTTAGATGAGGCAAATAGGATCGCTAATTCTATAAATTCGGGTGCACTTCCCTTTACCTTAACGCCTATTGAAATAAATTCAATAAGTCCTGTTTTAGGTATGAGTGCATTGGATGTGATGCTTTCTGCTGCTATGTTTGCAATCTTTTTAGTGTGGATTTTTATGATTGTTTATTACAGACTTCCAGGAATTTTGGCATGTGTTGCACTTTTACTTCATGTTGTAATTCAGGTGTTATTTATTTCATGGTCTGGGATTACACTCACTTTACCAGGAATTGCAGGTGTGATATTGACAATTGGTATGGGTGTTGATGCGAATATTATAATATTTGAAAGAATAAAAGAAGAGTTAAAGGTTGGAAAGACTTTGCGGGCGGCTATTGATATTGGTTTTAAGAAGGCTATTGCTGCTGTTTTAGATGCTAATGTCACAACGCTTATTTCTGGGCTTATACTTTATATGCTAGGTACAGGTGCGGTAAGGTCGTTTGCTATAACGTTAATGCTTGGTGTATTCTTGAGCTTTTTAACAGCGATAACAGCTTCAAGAATAATGCTAAAAGCTGTATCTAGAATAGAATCAGCTA
Source organism: uncultured Eubacteriales bacterium (assembly GCA_964613575.1). Taxonomy (GTDB): domain Bacteria; phylum Bacillota; class Clostridia; order CAZTHU01; family CAZTHU01; genus CAZTHU01. The sequence continues at coordinate 11,450 of CAZTHU010000007.1, forward strand.
AAAAGCGTTGGCTTTACGGCGCATAGATAAAAGGGCGAAGGAGGGAGAGAAAAACATGATAATAAATTTTATTGGAAAAAGATACTATTTTTTTGCATTGTCAGCCTTGTTCATAATATTAGGTATTGTTTCGTTTGTAAGAAATGATGGGCTAAATTATGATATTCAGTTTCAGGGTGGAACATTGATGCAATTTGAGATGGAACACGGTGATTTCGAGCCAAATAAGGCGTCAAATATTTTAAGTGATGCTTTAGATAAAATTGTAACAGTCAGAAAATCTGAAACAGGTGCAGCGGGAACAGGTGATGAGTCTGATAGTAATATTTTCTTGATGCTAGATATAGCTGAGCGTGAGAGATTATCAGATGAAGAGCGGAATTTAGTTACAAGTATTGTAAGGGGCGAAAATCAAGAGTATGATCTTGGAGAAGAATTTGCGGTTGTAGAAGGCTCACAGGTTTCAATTAATATGGTGGATCCTTCAATTGGTGAGCAGTTAAAACAAAATGCGATTTGGGCTGTTGTTATTTCGGCGATTTTGATTATTCTTTATATTTGGCTAAGGTTTAGTGCGATGTCGGGATTGTCGGCAGGTCTTATGGCAATTGTTGCGCTACTTCATGATATTTTAATTATGTTTAGTGTGTATACTATATTTAACCTACCAATAAATGAATCATTTATTGCAGCAGTGCTTACTATAATTGGTTATTCTATGAATGACACGGTTGTTATTTATGATAGAATAAGAGAAAATAGTTCATTATTAAGAAAGACGAGGATTAGGGAACTTGTAAATAAAAGTATTACGCAATGTTTGCCAAGGACAATAAATACAACATTTGCTGTATTGCTATCAGTTTCTATGGTGTTTATATTTGCAACTATGGCTAATGTTCAGTCTATTAGAGAGTTCTCATTCCCGCTTATGATTGGTGTTTTAAGTGGAACATATTCATCAATATTTGTTGCAACTCCATTATATGTTATGTTGAAAGAACATTCTTTGAAATCAATAGCTACAGGCTCGAAAAAGTAAGAGGAAATGTAGTCAAATTAACATGGAATCAATGGGCACTATACCCATTGATTCCATTGATTATAAGGAGGTAGCGAAAGGTGAAAACATCTAAAGATATTCTTAAGCTTCCGGTAATTTCTGTATCAGAAGGTGAAGAATTGTGTTTTGTAGAAGGCATAGTGGTTTTCGGCTAAGTTTTTATAAAATTTTGACTAACTTATATTCTGGGGGGCTTTGTATTTTATGTTAAAGAATAGTTCTTATGAAAAAAAAATATTAATACTTTTCATTTTTTTAGGATTTATAGCATTCTTATCCCTTATGTATATTTTATATAATGAATATTTAATGAATCTACCATTAAGAAAGGATTCAGAAACTACGTATAATGAAGTGGAAGAAAAAGATGTATTAAGTAAAGAGTTAGGTGTACAAGAAATAAAGTTAAAAAAATATGCTGGAATCCTTGATATTGAAAAATATGAAGAAATATTTGACAATGTAATTTTAAAGCCTCAAGAGATATTCTCATTTAATGAAAGAGTTGCAAATATAGTTGAAGAACCTAATGAAATTTATGATGACAATTTGCTTTCTAAATTTGCAAGTGCGCTTTATAATGCTGTGATTTTATCAGATTTAAAGATTATAGAAAGAACTAATAATCCTCAAGAGCCTCAATATATAGCTATGGGGCAAGATGTGAAAATTAGGTATGATACTGTGGATTTTAGGTTTAAAAACACAAGCCAATATTCAGTTAAAATAATGTGTGAAGCAGATGGTGAAAAAATCAAGTTTTCTATATATGGAAGTTCAAGTGTAAATGATTCAAAAATTAAAATTCATAGTGAAATTAAAAAATATGTAAATTATGATACTGAGTACAAAATGCATGATGAAATTGAAGAAGTTGAGGATTTAGGCATTGCAAATGGGATAATTAAGGAGGGGGAATATGGCAAAGTAGTAGATTCTTATAGGATGTTTAAAGAAAATGGAACTGTTATAAAAAAAGAATTCCTAGCAACTAGTACTTATTTGCCAGTTAACCAGATAAAAATTATGATGGATGGTGAAAGTAGTAAAGAACTAGACGAGGGGCAAAATACTTTAGTAACTAATGGATCTCTTCAACTAAAGGGAAGTGAAAATTTGAATAGTGTTTCGGAATATAAATAGAAAACAAACACTAAACAATGAGTTTTTTTTATAAAGTATTTATAAAAGAAAGGGAGTAATGTATATGTTTTTGATTTCAAGTATTTTTATAGTTTGTATTTCAGTAGGTTTTTTATTATTATCAATGTATTATCCAATATCTATAAAACAGAAGTCTGAAAATAGGTTTTTATTTAAAATAATTGTCTCAATATATTTATTGGATTTGGTTTTAATATCGGCTATATATGTTAATTCATTTTCTATATGTTGGGGTTTTAATATGATTATAATGGCGTTGGCATTTGTAGTTTGGGCTTTAAGAGATACTGAGATTTTACAAATTGGTTTCCCCAATAATAAAAACATTGATTTGGAACAAAACCTAACAAAGAAACTTCAGTTATATATGCTAAATGGCAAATGGGAGGATATAGTTAAGGGAGTTGATGGCATAAGTGATAAAGAAGATCATGATGAAAAGGATTTTATTTTAATGCTTCTGATGAAGAGTTATGCTTATATAAAAATGAATAAACTAGAAGAGGCAATGAATATTTTATTTAGTATATTAGATTATGAAGCTATAGATGATGAAATCAAGGAATCTATAAAATTTCAGATGGAATTAATTCAACAAACAGAATTTGTTGCGTAGAATTAAGGGGGAATATTAATACTTATCACCTACCACTATATCAAATATAAACATTGCTACAACTGATAGGACAAGAAGATTTATTGAAAAACGTGCGGTTTGATATATGAGATTTTCAAAAGAATAGTTTGTTGAAAAATAAGTGAAAATGTATAAGAAGAGCGTTATTGTAAAAAATACAATAGAAATAGAAGCGCCATAGTGAAATATCTTCTTAGATGGTGAGTCTATTTTTTTGTAGGTATGAATTAAATTTTTTATATGATTATATATGTTCATGTTTACGCTCCTTGTTTAATGGGCTTTAGGCTATTATAACAAGGGTTAGGAAACATAACAATGTTAATATTTTTAATTTTTTCAAAAAAATGGTTTAGAAAATTTTAAATATGCCGTTATAAATAGGGCAGGGGTAATTGAGTTTTCGTAGGAATAATTTTAAAGAGCTTTAAGAAAGGTGGTTTTATGGTTAGAAATCGGCTTGAGGAAAAAGAGGCCTCTTATGTGTCTTCTAAGGGGATGCTAAGTAAAGCCTCTAGGGGAAGAGAAAGGGGAGAAAAAGAAAGTGAATATATGACTTGCTTTCAATTAGATAGAGAAAAAATTGTTTACTCTAAAGCCTTTAGACGCCTTAAAGATAAGACACAAGTTTTTTTGTCCCCTGTGGGAGATCACTATAGAACTAGGCTAACGCACACATTAGAGGTATCACAAATTGCTCGTTCTATAGCTAGAGGGTTATTTTTAAACGAGGATTTGACAGAGGCTATAGCACTAGGCCATGACTTAGGTCATACTCCATTTGGTCATGCTGGAGAAAGTGCTTTAAATGAAGTGTGTTCCTTTGGATTTAAGCATGAAGAACAAAGTCTCCGAGTGGTTGAGGTGATAGAGGGAGATAATGGACTTAACCTAACGTGGGAGGTAAGGGATGGAATTTTAAACCATACAGGAAGCGGAAAGCCCAAAACTTTAGAGGGACAAATTATAATGTATGCAGATAGAACGGCATACATCAACCATGATATAGATGATGCCATAAGGGGCAATATTATCTCAGAAAAAGATTTACCAAAGGATTGTGTAGATGTTTTAGGTAACAATACCTATGATAGAATAAAAAACATGATTTTAGACATTGTAAAATTTAGCAAAGATAGTGATGTTGTCAAAATGAGTGATGAGTTTTTACAGGCAATGAATGAACTAAGGGATTATATGTTTAAGAATGTTTATTATAAGTCACGTGCAAAAAGAGATGAAAAAAAGGCTAAAAATATAGTAAAAGAATTATTTTGGTATTTTTCAGAAAATCCTCAAGAGGTTTCCGAAGAGATCTGTAACAATTGTCCAAATGATTCGGATGAGAGGATTGCTTGTGATTACATAGCAGGAATGACCGACCGATATGCAATCTCAAAGTTTCAAGAGCTTTTTGTTCCTAAGCCTTGGTATGAATTTTAGGTAACAATTTTTTTGTATCGGTTGAAAAAAATTTTGTTAGGGTGTATACTTCGCAAGGAGTGTATTAAAGATGATGGATTTATTTAATTAGATTTAGGGGTAGTTTAAGATGCAAAGTTTTTCAAGAGAGCAAATAGATGAGGTGTTGGCACAAAATGATATAGTAGATGTTGTTTCAGAATATGTTAGGTTAGAAAAGAAAGGCAACTATTTGTTTGGACTTTGTCCTTTTCATAGTGAAAAAACTGCTTCGTTTAGCGTAACACCATCTAAACAGATATTTTATTGCTATTCTTGTCAAAAAGGAGGCAATGCTCTCCATTTTGTGATGGAAGTAGAAAATTTAAGGTTTATTGACGCTTTGAAGTTCTTGGCGCAAAAGTCAAATATTGAGTTGAAAATTACAGAAACGAAAGAGGACAAGGAAAGGGTTCATAGATTTAAGCAGATTATAAAGATTAATACCGATGCTGCTAGGTTTTTTCATAAAAGCCTAATGGGTAGTGATGGTAAGATTGCTAGGGATTATTTAGAAAACAGAGGAATTAGCCAAAATACGATAGTAAAATTTGGGCTTGGATATTCTTTAAACACTGGGAATTCACTTTTGAAGCATTTAGAGGAAGAGGGATATGACAAAGAGCACATAAAACAAAGTGGGCTTATTTTACAGTCTAAGGATGGACAGTTATTCGACCGATTTAGAGCAAGATTAATGTTTCCTATATTTGACATAAGGGGAAGTGTTATTGCTTTTGGAGGAAGGGTTTTAGATGATTCACAACCTAAGTATATGAATTCATCGGAAACGGTAGTGTATAATAAGTCGAGAAACCTTTATGCTCTAAATTATGTGAGAAAGTCAGGGGAGAAAAAAATCATAGTTGTGGAAGGGTATATGGATGTAGTATCCTTACATCAACATGGTGTTACAAGTGCTGTAGCATCACTAGGTACATCGCTTACTCAAGAGCAGGCTAAACTTCTTAGAATGTATGGGGAAGAGGTTTTTATATCATATGATGCAGATATTGCGGGTAAAAAGGCAACTGTTCGTGGGTTAGATGTGTTAGAAAAGATGGGATGCTTAGTTAAGGTTTTAACTATTCCAGAGGGTAAAGATCCAGATGACTACATTAAGTCGTTTGGTAAAAATAAGTTTGATAGCTTAGTTAAGAATGCAGTTACATACTTAGAGTATAAAGTAGGGCTTTTAAAGCAAGAAATAGATCAAGATTCAACCTCTGGTAAGATTGAATTTTTAAATAAGACAGCAGATATATTAGCAGAGGTAGGAAATACGATTGAAAGAGATATGTATATTAGAAAACTTGCTTTAGAATATGGAATTAAAGAAAGTTCATTAGAGGTGGAAGTTGCTCGTAGAACAGGGGAACAAAAAAATAAACTTTTAAAAAAACAAAATTTTAAAAATAAGCAGGATAAAGAAAAAATAGTGGCGAATAATAGATTAGAGCCAGAAGAACAAAAAAAGAGCAAATATAAAAAAATGCTCTTGTGTTTACTTTGTATGAATAACGATATTTTAAATACATTAGATACAGTAGAGGAGAGTTTAGAGAGTGAAGTCCTAGAAGATGGTGAGCTAGATAAGATGTTAAAAGATTTGATAGAAAATATTAAATCAGGAAATGAGATATCGTTAGCACAGTTTATAGGTAATTTACCAAATGATAAAGCCTCAGAATATGTTGCTATTTGTGAGAATGAATGCGTGTTTGAGGATAAGAAAAAAGCTTTTAAAGATATTGTAAAAAAGCTTAAAGAAGAAAAGATAAAAAAAAGGCAAAGAGAAATTCTAGATATACTAAAGAAAAATGATATTGAAGACGAAGAATATATTGAGAAGTTAAAAAACGAGTTGTCTGTTATTTTAACTAAGAGAAAAAATTTTTAATTGATGAACGGAGGGGCAGTAATTGAAACCCAATACAGAAACTAAAAAAAATGTTGTGAAAGAATTAATAGAGCTTGGTAAGTCTAAGGGGATGTTATCTTATAAGGAAATAATGAGTGCCTTTGAGGCTATGGATATAAGCTCGGAACAGATCGAAAAAGTTTATGAAAGCCTTGAGAGTATGGGGATTGATATCATTAGAGGTTCTGGACTAGTTGTAAGTGAAGAAGATGATGATGATGATGATGAATTAGAGGTTTTGATTCCTGAAAAACTAGAAGAGGAAGAAGAGATAACAGAAGAGGAACTTGATATCAGTGTGCCAGAAGGCGTTAATGTGGATGATCCTGTTAGAATGTACTTAAAGGAGATTGGTAAGGTACATCTTTTGTCTGGTGAAGAAGAAATTAATTTAGCTAGGCGAATGGAAGAAGGTGACCAAGAGGCTAAAAAGAAGCTTGCAGAAGCTAATTTGAGGCTTGTTGTGAGTATTGCCAAAAGGTATGTGGGAAGGGGAATGCTCTTTTTAGACCTGATACAAGAAGGTAATATGGGTCTTATAAAGGCTGTAGAAAAATTTGATTATACTAAAGGGTATAAGTTTTCTACCTATGCAACATGGTGGATAAGACAGGCTATTACTAGGGCGATAGCTGATCAAGCTCGTACTATTAGAATACCTGTGCACATGGTTGAGACTATAAATAAACTTATAAGAGTTTCAAGACAGCTTTTGCAAGAGCATGGAAGAGAGCCTTTGCCAGAAGAAATTGCAGTTGAGATGGACTTGCCTGTTGAAAAGGTTAGGGAAATAATGAGGATTTCTCAAGAACCAGTTTCTCTTGAAACTCCAATTGGTGAGGAAGAAGATAGTCATTTAGGTGATTTTATTCCAGATGATGATGCGCCTGCTCCATCAGAGGCAGCTGCATTTACTCTTTTGAAAGAACAATTGGTTGGTGTTTTAGACACACTAACAAGCAGAGAAGAAAAAGTTTTACGTTTAAGATTTGGACTTGATGATGGAAGAGCTAGGACGCTTGAAGAAGTGGGTAAAGAGTTTCAAGTTACAAGAGAGCGTATTCGTCAAATAGAAGCTAAGGCTTTAAGAAAGCTTAGGCATCCAAGTAGGAGTAAAAAGCTTAAGGATTATTTGGATTAAATGAAACGATGGCTAAATAGTGATAAATGATATTAGGGGTTATAAAGTAAAGCAACGGTGATTTGTGTTGATTTACTTTATAACCCCTATATGTTTATCGTAATTAATATTAAAGGAAATATAGGAATTTGACGATAAATTTGGTATGCTGGAATTGAAATTTGAAAAAATGGAGGTGTTGTGTTTGGACTTAAAACAAAAGCTAAAAGAGATAACGGCTTTAAGTGGTATTTCGGGGAATGAGGATACTTTAACATCTAGATTAGCCGATGAGTTTAGGCCATTTTGTGATGATGTAAAGGTTGATAAGTTTTATAATGTTATTGCTGTTAAAAAGGGCTTTGGAGAGAATAAAAAGAAAGTTCTTTGTATTGCTCATAGTGATGAGATAGGTTTTATTGTTAAAAAGATTGAGGATGGTGGATTTTTAAGAGTATCTAATATTGGTGGGATTGATCCAAAAATCTTGCCAGCTAGTGAGGTTATAATTCATGGGAAAGAAAAATACTT
>CAZTHU010000008.1:0-12335 GCA_964613575.1 uncultured Eubacteriales bacterium
TTTCAAAATCTAGAGTTTCTTCAGCTTCCTCTATAGTATCATCAGTTAAAATAAATGCATACTTGTTAACTTTCTCTCTATATGAATCTGAATCTGAAATAGCTTCTGAAACATCATTATAACCACCTAATTCAAAATCTTCTTCCAAGTTAAGACTTCTAAGATCTTCAATAAAAGCTTGTTTATCATCTCCATGTTCAAAAACACCTAATAGTTCTTTTTGTCCATCTGCCTCTTGTGCTCCATATGATACCAGTCTTAAATTGTAATCTAGACCTCGTCTGTCCATTTCATAAATATATTCAGATACTGAATTTTTTAATTTTTCAACATATCCATCTTCTTCATAATCAGAAATATCAACTGCAAAAGTAACATCAGCTTTAGAATTAGGAAAACCATTTTCAATACTTGTTTCAGAACCCAAAACCCTTCCTCTTGACTCTAAAAGCCCCTTTAACTTTCCTCCTTTAATTTGGATGTTATCAGAGGCATATTCAATCTTTATATCATTAAAAAAACCACTTTCATCCGTATTAACTGCCTCTAAGTCATAGCTTGTTGTTTTAGATACTAATGTATAACCACCTACATTTATATCCAATTGTCCTGTTGAATCTTCCACCGTTTTTATATCTACACATGAACTTAATTTATCCACAAGAAGATTTCTTTTATCCCTATAATCATTTGCTTTCTGTCCACCTAACTCAGCATCTAATATCTTTCCATTTAGACTCGCAATCTGTTTTGTAATATCATTTATTTCATCCACCATATTGATAACTCTAACATTTAAATCCTTTTGCATCGAATCAAACTCTTCTCCTAAATAGTTTAAATGATTTGCCAATTCTTCTCCTTTTTGCACCACTATTGCTCTTGCACTTAAACTCTTAGGATCTTTAGATAACTCCTGCCAAGATTCCCGAAAGTTGTTTTTTACCACTTGTAATCCATCCTCCATTGGTTCAGCAATTATTCTTTCAACATCCGAAAACGTCTTATTTTTCTGTTCCCAGTATTCATAATCAGAAAGTTCTTCTCGATATATCGAATCTAAAAATGTGTCTCTTATTTGCGTTGTCCCCTGAACATTAGCACCTAAACCTAACTGTCCACCTTTAGCGCCAGTAATATATGGATTATTTTGCAAATCAACTCTTTGTCTAGAAAATCCATCAGTATCCATATTAGCAACATTATGCGATATTGTATCTAAAGCCCTCTCGCTTACATTCATACCTGATCTTGAAACAGATAAAGCACCAAACCCTACAGCCATAATTTTCACCTCCGAAAGCAATTTCTTAATTGATTTTTACTATTTCGTAATCAACCGTTAAAGCTTAAAATCCATTAAGCGTTTAGATTCAGTTGTTTCATTAACTTTCCCATCCTTACTATAACTATTATCGGTTGATTCATTCGAATACGTTACTAAATTTAATAAAAAATCTACATGTTCTAAAGAATTATTTATAAGCGCATCATTTAACTCATTCACTTTTTTTATTTCATTAATTGTTTCTAGTAGCTCATCTCTTTTTGAGGCCAGCGTTTTTCCTTTTTGTTCGTCGAGCTTTGTTAAAATATCTGAGACAGTACAATCTTCATCTATACCAATAGACTTGGCAACAATTTTAATTTGTTTTTCTCTTTCTTTTTCTATTTCTTTTAATTCTAACACACTTTGTTTTTCATATTCCGTTATTTCCTCAAGTCTTTGAATATTTCTTTTTACTAAGACATCAGTTTTCTCTTTTGAGACCTTCAACATACCCTTAAAGAAATCACACTCTTTATTCATTGCACTAATTAAATCATTTAACATCTAACCCTTCCCCCTTAAATAAAACTTTCATGCCCTTTTACAAGTATTGCGGGCAATGTAAAATATTTACATTTACCCGCAATATTCTCAAGCATTAATTTAAACCTCATTGTTTTTCATGTAATCTACAAATTTCTCAGCTAGTTCCTCATCAGTAACATTATACTGACCACTATCAAAACTTTGAAGCAACTCATTTACCTTCTCTTCTCTAACATCAGGCAAATCTTTAATCTCACCTGAAACAGCATTGTAATCTTTCGAAATATTAGATATCTCAACATTATCATTTTTAGACTGTGTATTAGGAACCTCTTGGCTTTTGTATGCATTATTAGCTTTTGTTTTTCCTACGATAGGCTGTACTCCTTGTACGTCACCCCATATCCCAATGCCCATATTAATCACTGCCTTTCATTGTTTTCTAATGCTTTTATCCTAATATATTATAACATACACAATTTAATATACAATTTTTTATTTTCATTTCCCGTTTGCCTCTCTAATTATAATATCGGATGATTTTACATTTACATTAACCCTTTTTCTAGAAATATTCTGTAACCCCCTATTTTACTCTCTAAAATAATCAAAAATTTCCCTCGCAGTTGCTTTATCCACTCCCTCAACATCAATTAGCTCCTCTAGAGTTGCCGTTTTTATCTTATCAACCGAACCAAATTGCTTTAATAGATTCTTTTTTCTCTTAGCCCCAACACCTCTTATATTATCTAAAACCGACCTTCTATATCTTTTATTCCTAAGCATCTTATTATACTCTAACGCAAATCTGTGAGCCTCATCTTGTATCGCAACAATTAACCGCATCACCTCAACCTCAGATTCTATATCAAATAACCTTTCCTCATTAGCTAAACACTTTGTTCTATGCTTTTGATCCTTTACCATGCCAAATATAGGTACCTGAACTCCACTTTCCTCCATCGCCCTTTTTGCAACCATAACGTGATTTTGACCTCCATCAAGCAAAATAAGTCTAGGAAGCTTTTGCTCTTTATCCGCCTCTAATCTTTTAAACCTCCTTTTTAAAACCTCCATCATGGATGCATAATCATCCTGAGCTAAAATAGATTTTATCTTAAACCTTCTATATAAAGACTTAGACGGAATCGCTTTTTCAAAAACCACCATACTACCAACCATTTCGCTATTGCCCGTATTTGATATATCAAACGCCTCTATAATATTTGGTAAAAACTTTAAGTCTAGAATTTTCATAAGCTTTGTCATTGCTATCTTGTTTTTTTCACTCTCTTTTCTTTCCTTTTCTCTATAATTTTCTAAAGATGTCTTAGCATTCATCTTAACCATTTTAACAAGCTGAGCCTTTTCACCTCTTTGAGGAACTACTATACTTACTTTTTTCCCAAGTTTTTTAGTTAGAATTTCCTCTAATAGATCCTTATCAGCAATTTCACTTTCTAAAATTATCTGATTTGGTATAAGTTGAGCATCCACATAAAACTGTTTCACAAAAGAATTAAGCACCTCGCATACATGATCCCCCGTTGCCTCTAAAAAAAAGCTCTTTTTATCTAACAACTTTCCAGCCCTTATAAAAAATACCTCTATACAAACAAGGAAGTCATCAAAAGAAAAGGCAAAAACATCCCTTTCATCAAGAGCATTTGATACAACTTTCTGACTTTGGGTAATTTCCTTAATGCTCTTTATTTTATCCCTTAAAATTGCTGCCTGTTCAAAATTCAAATTCTGCGCAAACTCATTCATTTGAGCCTCAAAACTCTTAATAAGATTAGAATATTTCCCATTTAGCAAATCTATTACATTCTCCATAATCTTTGCATAATCATCTTTTGAAACATTGCCAGTACAAGGACCTTTGCACTTTTTAATATAATAATTAAGGCAAGGTCTTTGCCGACTTTTTCCATCAATTTTTTTATTACACATCCGTATAGAAAAAAGAGTTTTTATCGTAGACATAGTCTCGTTTAATGCACCAACATTTGTATATGGTCCAAAATACCTAGAACCATCTTTTACAACTCTCCTCGTAATAAACACCCTTGGATATGTTTCTTTTAAGGTAATTTTAATATAAGGATAATTTTTATCATCCTTATAAAGCACATTATATTTAGGTCTATATTTTTTGATCAAATTACACTCTAAAACTAGTGCCTCAACCTCATTATCAGTCATAATATAATCAAAACTTTTAATATTTTGAACCATTTTAGATACTTTAATAGAAGATTTTGAAGACGCCGCAAAATACTGCCTTACCCTCTTTTTTAGAGAAATTGCTTTACCTACATAAATAACTACGCCAGAACTGTTTTTCATTATGTAGACACCTGGTTTGTCTGGTATTTTTTTTAACTCATCCTCAATCACAAACATAATTAAAACCTACAATCCTCAAATCCTGATAAAATTTTAATAACCTCATTTATATTATCACATTCTAAAATACGCGACACAAGCTCTCTTGCAACCTCAAAATATAAATCTTTTATCGTTCTTTTTATATAACTAAGGCATGCTGGAGCCACCGATAAATCGTCAACACCAAGGCCTATCAAAACAGCTGCTCCCAAAGGATCTGACGCCATCTCACCACATACACTAACTAAAATATCTTTATTTTTAGAACGACTGACAACAGTATCTAGCGCTTTTAAAAATTTAGGCTCAAAGTACTCACGTATCTCATTGCCTAATTTTCTTCTACTTAAAGACATAACCCCATTTAATAAATCGTTTGTCCCAATACTTACAAAATCAACATGTTCTAAAATTTCATCTATATTATCTACCGACTGCTTTGTCTCAACAACCGCCCCAAGCTTTATATTTTTAACATTAGTATACCCCTTGCTTTTTAATCCATGCAACTCTTCGCTTAGAATCTGTCTTGCCCTAATTACCTCATCAGCCGTTTCAACCATTGGCAATGACACCATCACATTACCGTACATTGAAGCCTTTAAAATAGCCCTAAGCTGAATACGGAACTCATCTAAGTGACAAAGCGACCATCTAATACCCCTACCACTATCGATCTTCCAATTAGTCTTAGCCCCTTGCATCTCAGGAACCTTATCGTCACCAATATCAAAAGTCCTTATAATTACGCTCCCCTTCTTTAAGCCCCTAGCAAATCCGCTATAAACCATTGTTTGTCTCATTTCAGTTGGGATTTTCTTGTTTTGTATAAATAACGTCTCCGTACGAACTAAACCAATCCCATCTATATTTTTATTTTTAACCGCCCTAAAATCAGTTATATTACTTATATTAGCCGACAAACCCACCTTATACTTATCTTGCGTTTCAACTGGAATATCTTTATCAATATCAAATTCTTTTTTTTGTAAAGCATCCAACCTAAACATCTCTCTATACTTATCAATTTCAGGATCATCTGGCTCAATTATTACAGTGCCCTCAAACCCATCTATAACAGCTATACTCTCTGCATGTTTTTCAATTCCCTCAAACTCAGTAGAATTAATTGTAGGAATCCCAAAGCCTCTTAAAATTATAGCCGCATGGGACAAAAATCCCGCTCCCTCTCCCGCAACAACACCTTGAACCTTGCGTTTCCCAATCGACACAGCAAGAGTTGGGTTTAGCTCCTTTACAAAAACAATGTGACTACTATTTATATTATCAATATTTACAACATCATTATTCTCATATATATTTTTCATAAGCCTATTTCTAATATCATTCAAATCAACGATCCTTTGTTTTGCATACTCATTATCACTTTGAAAAATTGCATCAATATACCTTTGAACACACTTATAAATTGCATATTGTGCGGTTATCAGCTCATCTAATATAGCACTTTTAATCTCCTCAAAAAAATACACATCATCTAAGATTGCATTATACACATCTAATATGCGTTTTTCTTCATCATTTAAGTCCTCTGAACATCCGCAATAAAGATCATATATCTCAATATATGTTTTACAAACTGCAACCTCTAAATTAATAATCTCTCCATCTATCTTTTCTTTTGGTACATTATCTTTATTTATTTTTACCTCAGGTGTTTTGCAAACATATACCCCGCCTATCCCAACACCCTTAGATACAGAACTTCCCCTTAAGATGGTTTTAGCCATAATAATAAATTCCCCTTTTGTTTTAAATTTGTATTCATAATTTAAAATTTTTATTTTTTCAATTGTAAACTTTACTCTATTATAATATAATATAATGGTATTTAACAATAACTTTTTCTAAAAAGGAGCTATAAATGATATGATACAAAAAAAAATAAGGGGATTGGGTGTTACAGATACATATCCTGGAAAATTATTTGTTGTTGAGGGCTGTGACGGTGCAGGAAAAAGCACTCAAATTTACCTTTTAAAAAAATGGCTAGACTTTTTAGGCTATATTGTATTTTTTACCCAATGGAATTCATCAGATCTTACATCAGATGCAATAAAAAAAGCTAAGAACAACAACTTACTAACTCCAACAACCTTTAGCCTTGTTCATGCAAGTGACTTTGCAGATAGATATGAAAAATTGATTCTGCCTCATTTAAGAGCAGGCTACATAGTGTTATGCGATAGATATATTTATACAGCTTACGCTAGAGATATCGCAAGAGGCTGTAACGCAAATTGGGTAAGAAATGTTTATAATTTTGCAGTAAAACCAAATGTAACTTTTTATTTTAAGCTTCCTTTAGAAACTTCAGTTAAGAGAATTCTAAACGGTAGAAGCCAACTTAAATACCATGAAGCAGGCCTAGATATGGGATTTAGCACAAACCCTATTGAAAGCTTTAGAATATTTCAAGGAATTGTTAAAAAAAACTATGATGAAATGTCAGATAGAGAAGATTTTGCAGTTATAGACGCTTCAAAATCTATAGAAGAACAGCAAGAATTATTACGAAAGATTATAATGAAAAAGCTATCTGGTTATAAATCACCATACAAAAAAAATCCACAAGACGAGGTATTGTTATGAGTCAAAAATATTTTTACGGTTCGGGTATTCCTTATATTTCAACAAAAAACATTAAAGGAAAACTAATCGTTATAGAAGGTGCAGACTGTTCCGGCAGAAGCACTCATATAAGTCTTCTTAGAGAATGGATCGAAATAAACGGAAACGCCGTTTTAGACACAGGATTAAAAAAATCTATGTTAGTTGGAGATGTAATAAATCAGGCTAAACAAGGAAACACACTTGGAAAAACAACCCTAAGCCTATTATACTGTACTGATTTTGCAGATCAACTTGAAAACAAGATAATTCCAGCCCTAAATTCTGGTGCGGTTGTTCTTTGCGATAGATATATATTTACGCTAATGGCTAGAGATATTGTAAGGGGCGCAAGCAAAGACTGGCTCATCAAGCTCTTTGGTTTTGCCTTAATCCCCGATGCAATCTTTTACTTAAAGGCTGACCCCGATACTTTATTACACAGAACTTTTGCCAAATACGGTCACCTTGACTATTGGGAATCTGGTATGGACATAAATATATCTACAGACATGTTCGAAAGCTATAAGAAATATCACACAAGACTTGAAGAGGAATTTAATAAAATGGCAAAAGAGTACAATTTCACCGTCCTAGACGGCAGAACTGGTACCCAAGAACTCCAAAACTCCCTACGCGAGAAAATATCTGTACTTTTAAAATAAAGGGATAGGTTTTTAGCTTACCTATCCCTTTTTAGCACACTAAGTTCAACATTATGTACATCAACCTTGTCCTCTAAAATTTCAAGTCTGTCATCATACTCTTCTAATTTTGAATTAACCATGTCTAATTTTTCTAAGGCTAACTGCACCTTTGGCTGTATTGCTTGTTCTAGATTAGTTTGAATTTTGACTATATTTTGATGATTATTTTCTATCTTACTTTCTAGTTGACCAAACCTATCATTAGTATCTTTCCTAAACCCCAAAAACTCACTATATATCTTCTCTAGCAATTCAAACGTTTTATCCTCCACTTGTAAACCCTCACTTTCAGTTTATAAACAGAAATCTTAGCCGTAGATCTCAGGCTTTAGCACACCTATATATGGCAGATTCCTATACAATTCTTGATAATCCAAACCATAACCTACCACAAACTCGTCTGGTACCTCAAACCCAACATAATCAGCCTTTACATCTACAACTCTTTGATAGGGCTTGTCTAACAATGAACAAACCTTAATGCTCTTTGGATTTCTTGAATTTAAATTACCAATAAGATAATTTAGTGTACGTCCAGAATCCACTATATCTTCAACAATAAGAACATCTCTGCCCTCAATATTTTCTTCAAGATCATGAATAATCCTCACAACTCCAGAAGACTTCGTTTCGCCACCATAGCTAGAAACAGCCATAAAGTCCATGCTCAAATGAGTCTTTATATGCTTAGATAAATCCCCATAAAACAAAACAGCTCCTCTTAGTATACAAACCATAACGATATTTTTCCCTTGATAATCTCGTGTAATCTCTTGACCTAACTCCTTTATCCTCTCATTTAGCTGCTTGCTATTTACCAACACTTTTGCAATATCTTTATCCATAAAGCTGCCCCCTTTAAAATTTTTTACTTTAAATAAAACAATAACCTGTTACGGTTAATAGATATCAAAACAAAAATAAGATCACGTACAATAAATAGACTTACCTATTATCTCCATCTGACCATAACCTTTCAATATTATAAAATTCTCTCGACTCTGGATCAAATACATGCACAAAAACACTCCCGTAATCCATCAAAACCCACTTTGCAGATCTATAACCACTTATATTAAGTGCCCTTTCGCCTTCATCCTTAAGTTTTTTTTCCACCTCATCTACTAAAGATCTAACATGTGCAGAAGAATTTCCAGTACAAATTACAAAATTATCTGCTATTATAGAAACCTTCCCAATTTTAATAGTAGTAACATTTTCAGCCTTTTTATCATCCAAAATATTTACAATCTTTTCGGTTAGTTTAAAACTATCACATTTTTTGTTTACCATAATCCATCTCCCTAAAAATCTATATTTTTACTATGGCACGTAATCCTCACCAATAGCTATTATAACATGATGCTCAGGCTCTTCATATAACTCCCTTACCAATTGCCCCGTCTTTAACGCGTCTCTAACTTTAATACCTAAGCCATCTTCAGTTTGTTCAACAACTATGGTACTTCCTCTTCTAGTATCAGTTTCATTGACCAATTCTACACAAAAATCTCTATTTTCAAGGTTTTCTTTTATCTTATCACCAAGCCCCTCAACACCTGAATGATTATATATAAGAACCCTAGGCGAATCCTCTTCACAAAGGCTCTCACTATCTTGTTCATCTTCATCTTCAGCCTCTACATATTTACCCCTTTCTTCGTCTTCTTCTCGCGAAATAGGCACATAAACATCCTCACTTGCTTCAAACTCTATTGTATCAAATTCGGAATCCTCACTCCCATTTTCATCCTCATTATTATAATCATCTTTAGACTCATCAGAATTTTCGTCTCCATTATCAGAGCTGTCAACAACAGCATAATTCTCGCCTAAAAGCCTTGAATTATTATAAAAATTAATCGAAACTACAAAAAATGCAATTGCAACTATACCTGTCCCAAGTATATAAAAAGCTATATCAAAAATCTTCTTCTTATTCATTCTCCCACCTAACCCCTACAATTCGCCTTAGCCCAATTATAAGCTTCAACTGTACTTGTATGAAGTAAAAAGCCATTTTCAACTACATACATTATTATATTTTTTAAAACAACAATAAGCGTTTTATCGATATCATTATAAGCCATATTTCTAATTTCATCAATACCCGAAAATTTCCTATTTGGCTCTATAAAATCAGCTATAAATAATATCTTTTCAACTAAGCTCATATTCGGCTTACCCGTTGTATGCAATGATATAGCCGATATTATTTCTTTATCTAAAACGCCAAAGTGCTCCCTCGCAAAAATCCCACTAGCCTTTGCATGTAAGAGTACAGTCTGCAAATTTTCAACCAAACTAATCTCTAGTCCATTTCTTTTAACTATATCTATAAGGTCTTGCCTCGATAATTCTCTAGCACAATCATGCAAAAGACCTGCAATTTTAACCTTTTGAACATCCGCACCATAAATTCTTCCCAGAGTTTCACATGTATTCATAACCCTTATACTATGTTGATAACGCTCTTTAGAGAGCACGTTTTCTAAGCCAATTAGCATCTCTTCTATTTTTTGCATAAAATCCCTTCACCCTGTTCACGTAGAATAAACTTTTTTCTCCAAAATATAATTTTCAACCCTCTCAGGCACATAATATTTTATACTCCTATTTTGTCCTAACATCCTTCTTACAAAGGTAGACGAAACATCTACCAAAGGCGCATCTACAGTTCTAATGCATGCAGAATAATTTACCCTTAAATACTCAATTCTCTCTAAAACTTTATCCTTATCCATCCTAGGTCTTAAAACAACAACAAACTCACAAAGTTTGAAAATCTCTGCAATATCCTTCCACTTGTCCATACTAAATAATATATCCGACCCTATTATATAATAGAACTTAGGCAGAGTACTATCATCTTTAAAAACATCCCAAAGAATTCTAAGCGTGTCTATCGTATATGTTACGCCCTCTCGCTTAACCTCAATATCCGAGACTTCAAAAAATGGATTATCTATTAACGCAAGTCTTGCCATTTCCATTCGATGATAAGACTCTGTAACATTTTCAGGATTCTTGTGAGGAGGAATCCCAACAGGCATAAAGATAACCTTATCCAAAGACAAAATTTCCCTGACCTTTTCTGCAACTATTAAATGCCCTGTATGTATAGGATCAAAAGTCCCTCCTGATATCCCTATCTTCAAAACAACCTCCTAGTACTAACCTAAATCAATACCATTTTCACCAGATTTTATCTCACCTATTAAATAGCCTTGCGTACAAGTCTTATTTAAATGAGAAAGCACATCTTCAACCTGCTCACCAGGGACAACAAACACCATTCCTATCCCCATATTAAATGTATTATACATACACTCAACACTTAAATCCCCGCTATCTCTAAGTAAATTAAATATAGGTAGCACTTCCCAAGTTCCCATATCAATCTTTGCTCTAAAATTATCTGGTAGCATTCTAGGAATATTCTCAATAAACCCGCCCCCAGTTATATTCGCAATAGCCTTTACATTAAACATCTCTATAAGTTCCCTTATCTGCTTTACATATATCCTAGTAGGCGTTATAAGCTCTTCACCTAGGGTTTTACCTAGACGCTCAATCCTATGATTTAACTTACTAGCATCTTTATTCAAATTCAAAAGCTTTCTTACTAATGAATATCCATTACTATGAAGTCCAGATGATGAAATTCCAATTATTTTATCGCCCTCAACCACATTTTTTCCATCAATAATATTCTGCTTATCTACCATCCCAACAACAAACCCAGCAACATCGTACTCTCCTTGCTCATAAAACCCTGGCATTTCAGCAGTTTCACCGCCTGTAAGCGAACATCCCGCCTGAATACAGCCCTCTGAAATTCCACTTACAATTTTAGTAACCTTTTCAGGCACATTCTTGCTCATAGCAATGTAATCCATAAAAAACAAAGGCTCTGCACCACAACAAATTATATCATTTACACACATTGCAACACAATCAATGCCAATAGTAGCATGTTCGTTTAACATAAAAGCAATCTTAAGCTTTGTTCCAACACCATCTGTACCCGACACAATAACAGGTTCTTTAACATTTTTTAGATTTGGTTCAAACAATCCACTAAACCCTCCAAATTTGCCTAAAACTTCATCTCGATACGTACTCTTAACATCATCTTTCATTAGCTCTACAGCCTTATAGCCTGCCTTTACATCTACTCCCGACTCTTTATAGCCTAGCATCTAAAACACCCCTATCATAATTTTAGCAACCTACTCCCATTCAATAGTTGCAGGTGGTTTGCCTGTTATATCATAAACAACTCTATTTATATTTGCAACTTCATTTACAATCCTGTTAGACACATTCTCTAATACATCGTATGGTATACGTGCCCAATTTGCCGTCATAAAGTCATTTGTTTTAACAGCTCTTAAAGCAAGCGTGTAATCGTATGTCCTCTCATCTCCCATAACTCCAACGCTTCTCATATCAGTAATCACAGCAAAATACTGATTAAGTTCATCTTGCAAATTAGCTTTTTTTATTTCCTCCCTAAAGATAAAATCAGCTTCCTTTAAAATGTCAAGTTTTTCCTCGGTCACCTCCCCTATAACCCTAATAGCAAGCCCTGGCCCTGGAAATGGCTGTCTTAAAACCAAGCTATCTGGCATATTAAGCTCTTTTCCAAGCTTTCTAACCTCATCTTTAAAAAGGTCCCTTAAGGGCTCTAAAATCTCATCAAAATCTATATGATCTGGCAAACCGCCAACATTATGATGGCTTTTAATAACTGCCGAATCTCCACTCCCACTTTCTATAACATCAGG
>CAZTHU010000008.1:12435-18924 GCA_964613575.1 uncultured Eubacteriales bacterium
TCTACAAAAATACATGTCAAATTCTTCCCAATAGCCCTATGCAAAAGCATTGCAGCAACCGAGGAATCAACACCACCAGATAGTGCACACAAAACCTTTTTATCTCCTACTCTATGCCTTATCTTAACTACAGACTCCTCTAAAAACCTATCCATCTTCCAATTAGCCAAAAGACCACAAACCTTGAACAAAAAATTCTCGATAATTTTTTGACCCATCAAAGTATGCTCAACCTCAGGATGAAACTGAACCCCAAAAAACTTTCGTTTTTCATCTTTCATACCAGCTACTTTGCAAGAGGAAGTCTCTGCAATAGACAAAAAGCCCTCTGGCAAGCTTTCTACCTGATAGGTATGACTCATCCAACAAGCGCTTTTTAAATCTAACCCCTCAAACAATTCACAATCATTTAAATATTCAATATCCACACGACCATATTCACGTAAATTCGCCTTATCAATCTTGCCATTAAACACCTTTGCAATTAATTGCATCCCATAGCATATCCCTAAAATAGGTACACCTAATTCAAAAACTTCAAGGTCACAAACAGGCGCCTTTTCATCTAAAACAGAAGCAGGTCCTCCTGTAAATATTATTGCACTAGGATTCTTTTCCCTCACCTTATCTATATGTAAACTATAGGGCACAACCTCACAATAAACGTTTGCTTCACGCACTCTCCTTGCAATAAGCTGATTATATTGCCCACCAAAATCCATAATCAAAACTAATTCTTTATCCACCCAACAAACCCCCTATGCGTTAATGATAATAGCTATCCGCAACAGCATTATATCACTCATCACTTGTACATGCAAGAAAAAAGAGACAAGCATCTTGTCTCTTTTAACATCTACTTTTCCTAAACCTTAGATTCGCTCCTCACAAAAACATCCTGTTTCTCGCCTATAACATCCTCCGAATCCTTAATCGATCTTGCTAACAATTCCCTGTAATTATTAAGTATCCTCTGCTCAAGTTCTGAAACCTTCACATTACGCTCTTTTTTCTTTAAATCTTTCATTAATACACCTCCTAGCTAAAAATTATAAACTTCTTGTTTTAGCAGAAGTTGTCGCCATTTTTGTAGCAGTTGCCATCATTAAGCCATTATCAATACTTTATAAAGCTTTTGACTAAGCCTTAATTTTTTATGTTTTCTTTACAGTAGATTTTGCTTTACTATCTTTTGTAGCACTTTTTGTTTCCTTTTGTGTGCTTGAGGTTTTAGTAGTCTTACTTGTCTTTTTAGCCGCAGGCTTCTTGTTCAAAACGTCAAATGAGTAATTAAAACTATGGTTATTGTCCCAATTATTAACATCATCTTTAAAACACATATTCAAACTATCATAACCTGCAATCTTAATTTTAGCCTTAAAATCACCTTTTTTATCCTTTGTCATGGGCACATCAATGGTTTCATTCCAATCATTCCCAAAGCCTACATGAGCATAAACATTTTGTGCTCCACTTGCAGCCAATAACCCATTATAAGTAACTGTTATTTCTTCACCCGCAACTACATTAACCTTAGAAAGCTTTACACCATTTTCTACATATTTGTTTTTAGACATTCCCAAACACCTCTCCTTTTATTTTTTTCTGTTTGTATAATTTACACATTTACTAATTTTTACATTCTACAATAAATTATAACATAAGTAAAAATATTTTTCAAACTAAATTTCTAATTTTTTAAAATTTAGTTTGATGCAACGTTACTGTTTACCGCTCCAGCTGTTCTTTCTCTTTTTCGGTAAGCTGTCTATACTCACCTAATGCTAAATTCGAATCAAGTTTTAGCTCACCTATTTGCAATCGTTTTAAATAAACCACCTCTTTACCCCTTGCCTTAAACATCCTTTTTATCTGATGAAATTTCCCCTCTTTTATAGTAACAAAACAAGAAGTTATTTCATTAGAATCATCTTCTAACTCAAGCAATTCAAGTTTTGCCGATAATGTCTTATATCCATCATCTAAAACTATACCTTTTTCAAATTTTTCAACATCACCTTTTTCTAGTCTTCCCAAAACCTTTACAAAATATTTTTTCTCTATATTTTTTTTAGGTGAAATAATTCTATGAACAAGTCCACCATCATCAGTTAAAAGAATTAAGCCTTCAGTATCCTTATCAAGCCTTCCTGCGATAGTTAAATTTCTTGATTTTAGATCATCGCCCAAAAGGTCTACACATGTTTTTTGGAAATTATCATTCGTCGCACTAACAAACCCCTTTGGCTTATTCATCTGAATATAAACATATTTTTCATAGTTTAGTCTTTGCCCTAAAACTTCAATCTCATGTTCATATGGATTTAATTTAAGCTCAGCGTTTTTTGCCACCTCCCCATCAATTAAAACATTCCCTGTCTTTATATGTTTCTTAATTTCTTTTCTTGACTCTTTTCTACAACTTGAAATAGCTTTATCTAACCTTATAAGCAATCAAAATCCCCCCATCTCACTTCTTTTTTGCATAACATTTTGAGAAAACTCATCAATTTGAGAACTTCCTAAAAAAACAGCCTTAGCTTCCTCATAAAACACCTCATTAGCAAGCCTATATGCATTAGCAAAAACAGGATACTCCAACAAAAAATCCTGATTTATAGCAGAGCTTAATCCTTCTATTTCAATAGGTACACTCTGCACATATTCGCTAACAACTCTTTCATCCATATATCCCGGTAATACTAAATTCTGGGCTAATTTAATAGCCCCATCCCTACTTGCAAGAAATTTTATATAATCAAAGGCAATCTCAGGTTCTCTAGCGGTACTACTTACCATTGCCACAGAATAATTTCCAATAGTTAAATCAGGATTAGCATTCTGAGGATACGGCGCACTTGCCACTCCCCAATCAAACTCAATTGATGATTCTAACAACTGATTTACATGCCAACTTCCCGAAACATGCATTCCAGTCTCGCCCCTTTGAAATTCTGAATTAAAGTGCATATTAAGCCTTTCTTGTAGCCCGTAACGCCTAATAGACCCATCATCCTCAAGCTGTCTTCTATACTCTAGGGCACTCTCAAACCTATCTAAATCTTGATCCGATAAAGAGCCACCCATTTGAATAGCCTTTAGGTACCATGCCTGTGGCATTTCATCCACAAACGCACCAAAAATCCTATGGCTTCCACTTCGCGATCTAATAACACTAGCAAATTGCCTGTATTCATTCCAAGTCATCGAATCAACAGGATAATTAACCCCAGCCATATCTAAAACATCTTTATTATAAAATAGCATGTAAATGTCTCTTTTATACGGCAAGCCAAAAAATCGCCCGCCAACACGTAGTTCCTCAAAAGCCCTACCATAATTACTCATATCAATATTACCAACCCTTATATCCTGATCAACATCCATTGCAATCCCACTATCAACAGCCTTTGCATATTGACTTGTATTCTTGGTTAAAAAAACGTCAATATCACCTCTAACATCTACTAAATCCTTAATATTATTCATGTATGAATCAAAAGGCACCTCTTTAAATACAACCTGAACATTTTGATTAATCCGCTCAAAATCTCTTGTAGCATCATATAATATTTCCTCTTCATCTCTCCATAAAGCTACTACAAGCTTTCTTTTTTCACTCCCTATATCCGGAGAATTTATCTCATGATCCACAATAACCACATTTTCTCCATCTCCAAGTTTAACTCGTTCAACTTCAACTTCGCTAGCCTGCTCACTTTGCACAGGTCTATCTTGTGACTCTTTTTCTTTTGCCGCCTCTCTCCTATCTAAACACATCGGTAGAATTAATAGTAATAATACTAAAGGCACAATAAGAAAATATTTTTTTTCGATTTTCGATAGATCAATATTTGGTATTTTTATATTTATTTTACTCACCCCCTTAAGCTACAAATTTACTAAGCTCTCCAAATATACTCCATAAGTCTCACCCTTGCTTTTTGAACATGCTTATTTGTTAATTCTTCAGCTCTCTTAACATCTCCTTCTAAAATCGCATTAAAAATATCAATATGTTCTTGAAGACTTTCTTCTGCCCTTTTTGGATTTTCAAATGAAATATTTCTTGCCCTTTGCACAAAATTATGAAATGTCTTTAACATCTTTCTAAGAGGCATACTCTTACTAGCCTTAAACAAGATCTCATGAAACCTTGAATCGCATTTTGCAATATTCACCTTATCTTTTTTCTTCGTATAAAACTCTTCTAGCTCTAGCGCCTCTTTAAGCTCATTTACCTCTTCTTGTGTTATTTTAGACGTTGCCCACCTAACAGCAAGCCCCTCTATTAGAACCCTTATACTGTAAATATCCTCAATATCTTTTGCCGTTATTCCCGTAACAACCGCGCCTTTATTTGGTACAATCTCAACTAATCCTTCAAGTTCAAGTTGTCTTAAAGCCTCTCTTATAGGAGTTCTACTTACTTTAAATTCTTCTGATAGCTTTGTTTCAATCAAACTCTCCCCCGGTCTTATAAATCCATTTAATATATCATTATGCAGTCTTGAAAAAACTCGCCCCCGCAACGATTGTACGTACCCATAATTATCACTATCATCAATCAAACTCATAAACCCCTCCCTAATCGATCATTTGCCTTACTCTAAAATCAACCCCTGCATTCTTTGCAATCTCACTACATTTTTTTATCTCATCGACTTCTAGTACATCAACCACTGTAAATAAGACCTTTTCCACATGCTTTTTACATGATTTTGCAAAATCTATCATCGCATCAAAAGCCTTTTGCCCATACTGACTATGACAAATTTTTTGATACTCGGTCGCACTTGATGCATTCATACTTATAGAGCACACATCTACCAAGCCTTCCAACCTATATGTAACATCCTGCCCAAAATACAAATTTGCTTGACCATTCGTGTTAACCCTAATTATAACATCACTTATTGACCTAATAAACCTTGAAACCTCAATTATTTCATCTAATTTTAAAAATGGCTCCCCATATCCACAAAAAACCACTTCTGAAAACTTACTTATATCGTACTTTTTCAAATCAGTAACTATCTCTTCCGCTGTAGGTTCCCTATCAAGCCAAAGATCAAGTCCTTTGGAAATACCATCAGGGTTATTTCTAATACAAAAATCACACCTATTAGTACACCTATTAGTAAGATTTATATATAACCCTTTATACAATGGATAACAAATTGTAAAACCCATAAAATCACCCCCTAAAACACAAATTTTCAACTTTTTATTGTAAAATCCTTGTAAATTTCTCAAAAGTGTAATAAAATATATATTATATATTATTATACAAAAAAATGGTGATGTAAAGATATGTTTTTAAAAATTGATGAAAAAAACCTAAAAAAACTTGTACCTAGCCAGAAAACACAAAAAGAGGCAAAGGAACTTGTAAACAATGTAAAAAACTTAAAATATGACTATGAGAAACATACCATAACTTCTATGGTAGAAGATGATGGTGTATTTAATGTTTGCATAAACTTTGATAACAATGGTCAATTCCTATCTTTTACCTGCACATGTGATAAGGGAAAAGAAAAAATACCATGCAAGCATACTTTGGCAACTCTTTATAAAACAGCTGAAAAGTTTTTACAAAAAAAATCAGACGCAGAAGTTGTATCACAAGATACAAGTAAACTACCTAAGATCAAACCATGGACATACCCTTCTAAGGAAGGAAAGATTGTAAATTGTGATATTCAAAATAAATATTTCTATGAAAGTGGACATATTCCATACGTAGACATTGAAATAAAACTAGGTGTAGAACGCCTATATACAATAAAGGATGTAAGAAAACTACTTGAATCAATAGATACATTTCAAGAGTATCCACTAGGTAAAGTTTTTTCATTTGACTTTCAAAAACACCCTCTTGAAGAAAAAAACTATAAATTTTTAAAATACCTTTTAAAAATTTATAGAACCGAAAAATCATTATTAAAAATAAACGAAGGTCATGGATTTATGTGGAATACTGGGACAAATCCACTGTCTTGCTTTAAAGGAAAAGTGGTAAGGCTAGGAGGAGAAGCGCTCTTTGATTACTTAAACACTTTGCTTGATCACGAAATCCAATTATCCTTCAACGACAGCGAATTTCAAAGCTATAAAATTGTAGAAGATGATATTGACGTTATGCTAAATAGGGCACCCGCAAAAGAGGGTATGCTACTAAGTGTAGTTTTTAAGAACAACATAGTCCCATTAATGCCCGATTATTCCTTTGTTCTAAATGTTGAAGAAAAAAAGATAATAAAAATACCCGAGGAAAAAAAAAATCTTTTAATCCGTCTCTTCCTTGAAATTAGTAGCAGTGGTTCAAATTCTTTCATTGTTTCTAAGGAGTATTTTGAGGAATTTAACGGTCATATTTTTCCATTTTTAAAAAAAAACGACATCACAATAACCACAACAAATGTTCCAGCTAAAAGCAACAGAATATCTGGATTTATGGCACGAGCACATTTTGATATATGCAAA
>CAZTHU010000009.1:0-11696 GCA_964613575.1 uncultured Eubacteriales bacterium
GTTGCTAATAATGCCCAAGGGTTAGCTTTTATAGCGAGAGTTAAATTACGTATTGCAGTAGACAAATAAATTATAGCATTACCAATAGCTTTGGAAATCCATAGTTTCATTATAGCTGCTCTAAGTCCAGTTAATAATTGTATTGCGGTATGTGCTATTATAAAAGTGCCTATTGTAGTGACTAGAATTCTTACGGCTGAAGAAGTATGAAAAGCATAATGAGCTAAAGAAACAAGAACTCTTACTACAGCATTTAAAGGAGGTAGTATCGCATTTAACGCTATAAGGAAGAACCTACCAAATTCAACTACTAAAGGCTTCAAAGCATCTACAGCTAGTCTAACATTATCTATGAACATTTGTAAATTAGTTACAAACATCCTTATACCTTCAGCATCTCTTTCATTAAATAAATGGTCTATTACACCGCCTAAGCCTCTTTCGCCAGCAACCTCTCTAAGCTCTTGTACTATTTGTAAAGTATTATATAGCTGTTGTCTAAAAGCTTCAAACATACCAGTTGTGATGTCTCTACTAAACATCAGTATATTGTCTCTAACTGTTGTGAATAAACCTCTAACTGTAAAAGCCATAGCTTCGGCAGCGCCGCCATAGTGCTCTTCAATACCATCAATTAAAGCTACTATTGCCTCTTCAGCTGGTATATTTAATCTACCTATATTAGCTAACTCATCTACAGCGACGCCTAACTGGTTTTCTAATATATCAGCGACTGGTATACCTGCAGCAGCTAACTGCCTAAGTTCCATACCCATTAAGCGTCCTTTACCTTGTATCTGACCAAAAGCTAGAGCTATCCTATCCCAAGTTTCTATACGACCATCAACCGCAACAGCGTCTGCCATAGCTCTCATTACATGAAGTAAATTTTCAGCCTCATAACCATAAGCTCTTAAAAGTCTTGCTGCAGAAGTAGTTTGTTCAAAGGTAAAAGGAGTTCTAGCAGTAAAATCTTCTAAGTCAAAAAGCAACTGGTTAGCTGTTTCTATGTCTCCTAGTAAGCCTGAAAAAGAAACTTGAGCCTGCTCAAATGAAAGCGCCATATCAAAGACAGCTCTAGTTAAGTCTTGTATCTGTCGAAGAAGTCTATAAAATAGCTGTGAAATTAAAATACCTTGAACAACTCTTTTTACATCTTTTAAACCGCTAGTGGCCGCTCCAGTAAAGGTATTCATGTTTCTATTCATCTTATTAGTTTGACTATTAACCTTTTGAAAACTCCTAGCAAGGTCTCTAGAAAACTTACTAGTCCTTTTGGTGGTGGCTTTTAACTTATTATTAAAGGCGGAAGTATCTATATTTAGTTTAGCGGATATTCTTGTGAAGTACCCCATGCTTACCACCCCTCAATATTATCAATATAATTTGTCTTCTTTTCTTTTTTACTACCCGTTTTATACTCTACTGCGCAGTTTACCAAAGCAACGAATTGTCTAGGTGTAGTATTCCAAAATTCTTCTTCTGACATGTTAAGTTCAACTCTCCCGAAAAACAAAAGCCAGGGCCAATCCCAGCCGTCCTCATTTGATTGTCCTGGCTTTTGACCGGGAGTTATTTGTTTTTTGATTTATCTTCATCCGGCATATCAGCAGCAATTACACTATTCATCTTCTCAGCAATAGTTTCTAAATCGCTTATCTCAATCTGATTACCTACATACTCAGGGGTAAGATCAGAGTCCTCATGTACAAGTCCAGCCCAAAGCATAAGTCTTATAGCTTTTATACTACCCTTTTCCATTGCTTGAACAGCCTCATCTACTGACCCATACTCTTCTTCCATAGTTGCAAAAGAATTCAAGGTATACTTTAAAGTTCTATTTTTACCATCACCAATATCAATAGTTACAGGCTTTCTTTTTACTTTGTCTACATTAGCCATTATTTAACCTCCTTATCCAGTAGCTGGTACAGGTTGTTTAACTTCATCAAACCAACTACTTATTAATGTTTCATCCGCAGCGTCAGACTCTTCATCAACTTCGTATTTCCAAGGTCTTATTTTTCTGTCTCCCATGTCAAACTCATGGTCTGTCATAACAAACTGTCCATTAATAGTTTCTGACTGGAACTCAATAGAATCACCTTTAGTCTGGTTATTATCTTCAGGTTCATGGAATTTACCTTTATATAACCAAACATAACGGTATGTTCCATTAGACTTAAGCGTTCTAAAACCAATTGCTACCCAAGGTGGAACATCATTAACACCATACAAAATGGCACCTTTATCATCAACTTTATGACCTAATAAAGCAGCCTTCTGCTCAGTAGTTAACTCATTCTTTTCAATCTCTACATCTACATTACCTAATGTAGTAGCTGTTTCACCCGGTCCATCATCATAAAATATAGTATCTACACTTGCATTTGGATTAATATTCAATGTCATAACACCTGGTAAAGGTTTTATGTCTTTGTAATCCAAAGATTCTTGAGAGTCTTTATCTAACTCTGCATACACCAAATTGTCGCAACCTATACGTGTAGCCATTTTACATTACCTCCTTAATAATCTTTATAAGATGTTACTCCAAAATTATACCCATAATACACCCTTCCATTATCATCTGTCTTTATTTTAAACGGAGTTTGTCTAGGGTACAACTGACACCATCTATTTTCATTTAATTTTTTGTACCTTCCTGGTGGACTTAAAAAAGCATGTATTTCATTTGCTTTAACTTTTGCTGTTGTAGGTTGTTTACTTCTACTAACAATCTGTAGAGACCTATGAACAGCCGTATCTTCATGTAAAGCTTGAGGGTCTCCTTGATATTCATATATAATTGTTACATCGTCTGGACTATCCGGAGCAAAATCTCTAAATGCATCTACGCCATCTCCTTCAAGTACACCTTCTTCAACTAAGTACTCTATTATATCTAAGAGTAAATCGTCCATGTTATCACCCCTCTAGCCTTACATACTCCTGTAAAGTTCTCATAACTGTTCTAGGAAAATTTTCATTAGCATATTGTCTTATGGGGTCTTCAAGAAATTTAGCTTTTCCTACCATATAGTTAGCAGATAAGTCTTCATGAACAGCAACCATATAGTCTGAGGCTCTTAAACCTGTTATTGGATTTATAGGATCTCCATTTCCACCATAACCTACTATTCCTTCAAAGTTTGGAGAGCTGCCTGTAACTTCATAAAAAGCGCTAGCGGCAAGAGTATTAGTATTTCTAGGTACTTGTCTTAAGCTCTCTGCTTTTATGTCTTTACAAGCCTGCGTAGTTGCTTTTTTAGTTCCTTTACCGACTCTATTAATTATACCATATAAAGATTTATTGAATCTTTTGTATTCAACATCCATATATGCTCTCATATACCTACCACCCATATACTTAATTTTCCTGTATTTCCATCATAGTATGGATTAATAGACTTTACTTCGTACTCTTCATTATTGAATACTATAATGTCTTTTGAGTTTATAGTTTCTGTACTATCAAAGTATAAAACAGTTTGAGCAACTACTTCTGCACCCTGTTCATCTTTTACAGTCTCATACTGTATATCAGGATAACATACAGTTGAGATGGGCTCATAATATTCATAATTACCTGCACCATCCATACCTTGATAAGGTTTTATCTTTACAGGAACTTTAAGCCATTGTTTTAAAGAATTATACATTATCATGCATACCCTTCTTAAATGATTTAGGTGAATTATACGTAGTTGAAGAAATACCATAAGCAATTAATTTTTGTTTATAATAGTTAGCACGTTCTTTAAAGTGGTTTTGTCTATTTGTGGGGTTTTCAGATTGAGGTCCAAGACTTTTCTCCACTTGTTTACCTACAATATCCGCTGCTCTTTGGAATAAATGATATAAAATGACAGTTTCGTCTGAATAACTATCGAGGATGTACTCTATTTCTTTATCTTTTAATATAGGATCATTTTCATCTGTGTCGCCTATAAGAAATCGATATTTATCTTTTTCATTACTAGATGGATCACCAGAGTAACTCCATGTCATTTATATCACCTACTCTTTGGCTTTAGTCTTTTTCTTTGGCTTATTTAATCCTAATAATTCTTCATACCTTTTAACAGGATTTTGACCAGTTCTTATTCTAACATACTCAGCAAGTTGTTTGTAATTATCCTTGGTAAGTTCTACAATTTGTTTGTTTTTTAACTTAGTATTGAAAAACCTTATTTTAGAGGGGTCAGATACTACTGACCCCATTCTAAACATCTTACCATAACTTCTAAAGCCTTTTCTAACTAAATACATTATGCTATATCCTTGAAGAACACACCAAGGTCTTGTGCTACAACTTTTGGATCAAAGGCGATTTCTCCCTCGATACGCTCGGTACCAAGTCCATTCTGATCCATCGGTAATCTAACAATTCTATTACCGTATGCCTCAGCGCCCATTAATCCTGTCCAAGTGAACACATAACCTGCTGATGGTTTTCTAAGAGCTGGTCTAGGATTAGCATAAGCTAGTAAAGCGTGTTTACCCATGATAAAGTCTATGTCATCGTCAGCACCTTTATTAGCATCATTAACTACTCCCCAAGCAACTACAACCCTATCAACTTCAAACAATGTAGCTAATAGGTCAGCTGTAACAATTCCTTTTTGAGTATACTTAATTCTGTCAAGAATTTCTTCATGGTTCTTAAGCGCATAAAATGCATAAGGTGAAAGTGCAAGTACATTAGGCCTAAACCCTGTCTTACTTGCCATTTTAACAGATTCATCAGATATAGTCTGTATAGGACTTGAAGATTGATTACTAAATTTCTTTTCTCCATCATTAGCAGTTCCATCAACTTCAGTAGTCCAAACACCTGGAGTAAAGTACTTGCTCGCCCATTCAATCTCTCTACGAATCAACATTTTCTGAGTAACAAAGTCTGTAGCATCCTGGTCAGCCTCTAAAGGCTCATCATAATTTGCTCTTTCCTGTTCATTAACATCTTTATGGAAGGCATGAACTTTAGCGTAATATGGATTAGAAGCTTCAACTCCATAATCTCCGCCGGCAGATTCACTTGAACCTCCTCTTACTCTAGCTTCATCTCTAAAGAAGTCACCTTTATTGTAGATAAAGTAAACATCAGACTGCTTCTTTACTGGAACCCTAGGAAATACTTTGTCTGCAATAAAACTATTAGCATCTTGCATATATGCTACTGACATATTTGTCAGTGCCTTATCAATATGAGCATCTTGTCTTTTTGGCATTTATTTTCCTCTCCTTTCAATTATAATTTTACAGCTAACATTTCTCCATCGGCTCCAGCTTTAGTTAAAGCTATTCCTACCGATGTACCTGAGTCTTTTGTAATTGCCTTACCATCTGTTCCAACTTCTACCTCTGAACCAGCATCAACAGCTGCGCCAGCTTCTACCATCGCAATACCATCATTTACTTCTAAGACTTCTCCAGTGGCTGCTTCTACAGTTGATACACCAATTGTATTCTCGCCTGCTGAAGCGTTGACAAACTTACCATCAGTGTTTACTGATACGAAACGTCTAATTAAGACGTTTTCGCCGGCTTCTCCACTAAATTGTAGTCCTGGAATTTGAAAAGCGTTCATTATTTAGCACCTCCACTTTGATTAAGATATTCCTTATATAGTTCTGGGTTTTCTTGTATGGCTTTTGCAATAGCTTGTTGTTTGGTTATGTCTTCTTTGTCCTTTATTTCATCGGCTTTCTTTTGAATGTTATCCCAAGCATCAGAAGAATCATCACTATTATCGCCTACTTCTTTAAAAATGTCTCCGCTTTCTAAAGCGGCGCTGGCTGACTTAAGTATTTCATAGACGTCGCTATCAATACTCTTAACAACTTCTTTAAGCTTTTCTTCTTCAACTGGAAGGGACTTCAACTCTTTGGCTTTCGCAACAGCTTCTTCTTCCTCTTTTTGCTTAGCGACCTGTCTAGCGGTTTCTTCAGCGGCCTCTTTTTGCTCTTTCATGGACTTGAATATTTTCTGTACCGCAGGGTCAAGGTTTTTTATTACCTCTTCCTCATCAGGTTCTTCTGAACCTTTCATCTTTTTAATTTCCTCGTCCTTCTCATCCTTTATTTTTTGAATCTCTTCATCTTTTTCGTCCTTTACTTTTTGAATTTCTTCGTCTTTAGTTTTCTCAATTTCACTTTTAGTTTTTTCAATTTCATCTTTTACAACATCAGCGTGTTCCGGTTTCATTTTCTTTAAAATTTCTTCTAAAGTCATATTATCGTTTCTCTCCCTTCTTTTATAAAGTTTTATGAAAGCCTCTGAGTTCGCACCTTCTTCAACCAAATCAACCCTATCAACATCTAAGTCCACCAGAAGGTTAGGCATTATAACACCTCCTTATTAATATTATACGCAGTCAGTACTATTCATATAACTAATCTTTTGGCTTTGCCTTGTATTGAAAACATTTTATATTCACCAGACTTAATCTTCTTGCATACTTCATCATCAGGTACAAAAAATCCAACCCACCAACCTTCTGGTACCGTACCTTCTGGTATACCCATAGCCTGCATTTTTTCTTTAGTAATCATTACACTTTCAATTAAATAACCCTTAGCTTCTCCTTCATGGTTTTCACCACTAACCCTATGTTTCAATACAAACTTATAAGCGGCTTTTTCTAACACTTCAGGTGATGAAATGTCGCCTTGCCAATCTAATGGTATATCTCCACTTTTATCTACAGATACGTTTGCCCAACCAAAGACCAAATGATTTTCATCATCGATCTTAGCTATATTTATAGGCTCTTCTTTGTACACTGTATTAGAATTGTGGTACATAGATCCATCTTCTAAATAAATAGTGTCATCATGAGTAGTTCTACTCACATAAAGACCTTCCATATTAACTCCCTCCCTGTAGTTTTGCTCTAACAAAACAGTCTTTGGCTTCCAGTAACTTTCTCATTCCTGCAGACTTTTCAAGTACTGCTTCCATTACTTTAGCAATATTGTATATTTCTTCACTAACTTCCTGTAGGTCTTTAGGTAAATGAGCATACTCGAAAAACTTCATATCTACCATACTATTCCTCCTGTCCAGTATAGTGTAAGTCACTTTGTTCAAAATCATTATCTACAGTGTCATCATTGTTTACTGTATTTCCTTCACCATGTTGTCCTTGGTATACTTGTTGAAATGTCTCATCATCTAATGTAGGCATACTAGAAATTTTTCTTAAGTAGTTCATTAAACCTTTATCATTAGATATATCTAAGTCCATTGATCTTAGCAGTAACGCAAGCTCCTTTAGACTTGGTGTTTCAATGTTGCCAGGTCTTATTTTAGGTGTTTCGCCTGTAAAATTATTATACATAAATAATTTAGGCACAGCATACTTATTAATTACATCAGCTATTTTTTGTACTTGTGCTTCTAAAGCATTGCCTAACATAGTTTTCTTAGTATCAGCTAAGGCAAATGAACCAGAGCCATCGCTACCTAATAATATTAAGTCTGACAGCATTGTAATAGCTATTCTATTATCATACCTATCTATTATAGCATTAGTATCAAACTGTCTTGATGAGCCTGTAGATAAAAGCTTCAAATTCCAACCATGAGGCATAAGTGCCCCCTCTTCACTATCTCTTCTTATATTCTTAACCAAGTCTTCAGCTCTTTGTCTTAAGGCAACCATTCTTTCATCATCATCGTTCCATAAGTCCAAGCCCTCTGGGGCTTCAAGAACAGGAAAGCCAGCTAAGTCTCTTTCAATTCCAATACCCTCAATTTCTTCAATATGCTTTTTAAAGTACCATGGTCTATACGCATTCCTAAGCAATGATTTACCTTCTGGGTTGTCTCTTGAAACTCTAGTCCTAAAAAGAAGTCCCTTCGATAAAGGTATCACTTTGGTTCCTTTTTGGTTAGTACGTTGAACAAAGGCCTTTATGTCTCCATCATCATCAATTTTCCATGAATGAAGAGTATTTTGAGACCTAATGGGCATACGCCGCCAGCCTATCTTGCCATCTGTGTGTTTGCTACGGTATCTACTGGACTCGTTTGGTCCTCTTCTTACCTTGTAGACTACCTCATGAAAACTAAACCCATACGTTAATACTGACATTATTTCAGATATTGTATCAGCCCATGACATATCCATATCTTCCATGCATTGTTCCAGGAATACGGCTTTTTCTTTATCTTCTTCGCTATCACTGGCAGGTTCTACATTCCATTCTACCCTTCTTATCAGCATTTCAGCTAAGTATAAAATTGCACCTACCACCGGGTCGTTGTCAGCCATTTCCTGATATATCCTACCTGCTCTTGGCCACCTAAGCTTCGGTATAAATTCTTCATAAATATATCCACCATGGGTCTCTAATCCCACAGAACCTATCTGCTTGTAATTTATCTTTTTACCCATTATCTCACTCCCTTCCAATACGAGCCGCCTGCTTTACTTAATCTAGTAGGTACTGCATATATACTACCTGTCTTGAAATACGTAAACGCACCTGAGAAGCCATCTACAGTGTCATCTTTGGCTCCATACGGAAACACATCAACTTCATCAAAGAACGCAGTCTTGTTTCTACACCTGTCTATAATGAACACCTTACCTGACTGCGACGCCGATGAGGCAACCTCAGCTCTTTGTACCTTGGAGCCCGTTGACCTAACTCCATCAAAGTCATACCCCTGTAGTACATTCCTCTTGTAGTGGTCAATTGTAATATCTCCAGATGAACCTGGTTCTTGCTCCATTCTAATCGCACAACTGTATCCGTCCAGCGCCGCTGTTTGTCTGATTAGCTCTTCAACTTCTTGTGGCTTTTTCTGTACTCTTACAATATCTTCAATCCAGAACATCCCCTGGTGATGTGCCAGCTTAAACCCAACCGTCCAATCCGGCTCCTTTTTGTTCTTACCCTTACGTTTCTTGGGGTCAGTAGACGCCATATCCCAAAACCTAACTCTCTTGGCTGGTTCAGGGACGTCGTGTGACGGCACCGTAGTAAACCACTCACTGTTGAACATATCTCCACTTTCTTTTATCTGCCAGTTACCATTCAACAGCTGTTCCCTAGTGACTGGATCAAGCTCGTTCAGCGTCTCTCTATATTCTTCTGAATCCAAATGTGGGTTATCATCAATATCTGCTGGAATGAAGAACCTATTCTCGTTATCTACAAAGAACCTTTCGTAGTAGAACTCTCCGAACTCACCACCCGGGTTCGCAGTAGCCCTGAACCGCAGAGGTACATTCAAGTTCTTATCCTTCCTAAGTCTACTAAACATATACCTATAGTTCGCAGGCGAGATATGCGTTACCTCATCCATCCCAATATACTGGAACGCAGCGCCCTGGTACCTATAACAGTCATTCGTAGACTCCAAATATCCAAACGCCAGCGTAGCGCTACTGGGAAACGTAAACTTCTTATCCTTCTCAGACCACTTCACCTGACCTCTATCTACAAACGGCATGAGCCATTCCTTGGCTATCGAGATGAGAGCGCCTGGTAGTGAAAGGTCAGCGTACGTCTTTCTGAACAGGATTGCTGAATACCCCGGGACATCTACATACTGCAACGCTCCCATGAGCTGAGCTACAGACTTGCCTCCACCGGCAGCACCGCCGTAAAGCAGCTCCTTTGTGTCATTCATCAACAGGAACGCTCTTTGCTTGGGCGTTGGGTCAAATGGTATATACTTTGTAAGTCTAGGTGTTAATGCTTGTGATAATTCATTAGTATCTACACCCTTTAAGTTAAAGTTATCAGTCATGGGCACCACCTCCTGTCTATGTGCTTACTCAGCTACCGTTGTCTCAACGCTGGTCTTAGCAGCTACAGTATAACCTAATATAGACTTTTCTGTAACGCTCAGCGTGTTAGTGTCTGCTGCAGCCCAAGTACCCTGTAAAGTAACTGGAACAGTCATTACCCCTTCTGTCATTGTTGGGCTTAGCGTAGCTACTGAAGCTGTACCATCTCCAGCTGTTGTTTCTGTAGTAGTTACTGGCACCGTTCCTGTAAACCATGTGTGAATATTTTCGTCTGTATCAACTAGCTGTACTAAAACATCTCTAGTATATGGGGCTGAACCTTCAGTTTCAATAGTAGTAGTAGTGTCTAAAGCTGTGTCAAAGGTTGCATCGTCTGTAGCTACCTCAAAGTCCATTGTTTCATCATTAGCTGCTTCATCATTAGCTGTAAACGTCAATGTTGCAGAAGATCTAGTTATCGTAAAAAAGTCCTCATCAAGCTCCGCTTTAATCTTTGTTGCTATTGTTGCTGCATCGTCCTCATTCGCTAATGCCACAGCTACAGTTTTAGAGCTACCATCTGCTGTTAACGTTACATTAATATCTCCTGCACCCTCGGCACCAACTTTTCCTTCAATTACTGCTTGCATAACCTGTGCCTCTCCTACGTTTTGTTCGTCATCAAGAGCATTCACGGTTGCAGGTGTTACTTTAAAATTAATGTCCCCTCCTACAGCGCTTGTTAGCAACGACACATTCGCTTTCTGCTCTTCCAAACTTTCTACAGTAGCATACTTCTCTAGGTTTACTACATCTTTAAACACCACGTCACCTCTAGCCAACGCTTTAGCCAAATGTCTAAAACTTCTAAAATTTAGCACCACCCATCCACTCCTTTTTATTCATTTTTGTGAATCACTTCAGTTGTTTGACGTACACCCAGCGCCCCTGTTTTTTGGAGTATATTTAAAACTTCCTTCAAGCTTCCACCATCTACAGTTGGCTTCTTAAGTTCTGGGTTCTCATCACCTACAGACGGTTTATAAACATCGGGAGTCTCCAGCCTGGCTTTACGTTCTACCTCATTAGCCAGCTTGAATAGGCCTTGTATTTCTTTTGGATCCATTTCTTCTGGTCTTATGTTATCTATAGCTTTCTGTAGTTTTTCGTTTATTTTATTGGCCATATCTATGTGCGTTTTATTCATTTCTACAATTTCCTGCTGGCGCTGCTGCATTGTTAATTCGTCGCAATACTTGGCCCAAGCTTGAAGTCTGGTAGGGAAGCTCCACCGCTGCCCGGCCTTTTTAACTACATTTATAGTGGTTCCTAACTGTTCTGCAACGTCACGGTAAGACGGCTTCTTACCTGGGTAAGCGTCCCTGTAGGCCAACCATATTTGCCACTCTCTGTCTGTTTCTTCGGGCTGCCGCTCCCACAGTTCTAGACCAGCCTCTTTGGCTACTTCCATCCAGTTATAGTTGTGTTGGCGATAATGAGACACACGGCTGTTTTCGGCTTTTTCGCATTCTACACATATGTGTCCTTTCATTTCCACATCGTCGCGGCCGCACCGTTTGCACATATTTATCACCTCCCTATTTATATTATACGCGAGTGGTTCTACAGATAGAGCTTTGTTTTAGTTTCTGGGTACGAGCGCCGCGGAACCAGGGGCCTGGTATTTTTTACCAAAAAACTGGTAATTTTTGGCTAATAGTAATTATTACTATTTGAATTGATAGAATTGTCAGAATATTCCGTCTATTAAATTTTTTAAAATTTTCCATTTACATTTAATTGAATATATGATATAATTAATTTAAGAATAAACTAATTGCTCTTTGAAAACTCAATCAATAACTATTACTAATAGTCAATTAGTAATAACTATCAATAGTTAATTAGTAGAAATTACTAATAACTTAACAGTAATAACTATCAATAG
>CAZTHU010000009.1:11796-18732 GCA_964613575.1 uncultured Eubacteriales bacterium
TAATTAGTAGAAATTACTAATAACTTAACAGTAATAACTATCAATAGTTAATTAGTAGAAATTACTAATAACTTAACAGTAATAGTTATTGACAGCAGTAGCTTCTTTAAAAGGTTGAGTTTATTCAAAACTAACTTTAAAAGGAGTTGTCAATTAAAATGAAAAACATTAAAAAGTACTATGAAAGCTTTGAAAGTTTAGAAGATGTTAAAAAAGAAATTAAAAAGGTTCAGTCAATAAAATGCAGACTTAAAAAGCAGAAAACTAGAAAAGACTACGACAAAAAAATGACTGAAGTATTAAAGAAAGAACAGATTTTAAAAGAAGTAAGAGAAAGATTCGAACCTAAAAAGAAAGTTGTAACTGAGTTTACAAAAGAAGATGTAGAAAACTTAGACTACGATGAAACACTAAAAGCTATAAAGTCAATACAATCTAAAAAGTGTTTAAGTCAACATGATGAAGATAAAACAGAATACGAAAAAGCAATAGAAATCGAAGAAATGTTGATAGAACACAAAAAGAACATAAAACCAGTTGACGAAACAACAATTAGAAAAACAGAAGTTGAAAACTTAATAAGTCACTTAGAAAACTTTGAAAATGAAGTAAGTAAAGACTACATCTTAAAACAACTTAAAAATCTAATCAAGTAAGTTAGAAAGTTTCAAAGAGCAAAAGCCTTTAAAGAAGCTACTGCAAATAAAAACTGAATATGAAAAATGAAAAGAGGATTAGCCCAGAGCCTCTCTAAAAAATGCCCCGCTAGGGGGAGGTAGGTCTCAAATTGTCAGAATATTCAAAATATTGTGACTATTTATTACTAGTAATAATAACTAATTGAATTGTCAGAATATTCATATAATTACAGCCACGACTAGACTGAACTGAACCGCACTTCTTTAAAAGGACTTGCAGCCACGACTGGACTGAATTGAGCTGTTCTAAAAGGAAAGTTACAAACAGTCAAGACTAAGTGGTTCTAAAAGGAAAGTCACATACAGTTCAAGCTGAGTGGTTCTAAAAGGACAAAAAGAAACAGCCGTTGCCGGCTGTTAACTTGTTTCATTCAAGAAGTCAATTAAAGCATTATATAATTCAGGCTGTAATACTAAATCATGTCTTGTTCCATCAATTTCAATTGTTATATTACTATGAATGTCATCTAATTGTTGTTGTACATAATTGATTGACATCAAATGCTGTCTTAATAAATCGAGTTTGTCGATGTAAATATCTTCAAACATCTTCTTTTTGACTTTAATTATATCCGCTATAGTCTTATAGCTTCCTTCATCGCTAGCCTCCTCTAACATTTTAGTAAGTGACTTCTTGATTAATAAACTTTCAGCTAATGTCAGTTCTGATCTTTGCATACAATCATCTCCTTTTCTTTTTATTATATCACATTTTGAATCAGTTTATTCAAGCAATTTTAATTTCCATGTTCTACTGTGCAGCCACGACTGGACTAAATTGAACTAACATGACCATGCAGCCACGACTGGACTAAACCAGGTTGAGCTGAAGAAAAAGTTACGAACGGATTAGACTGAGTGGTTCTAAAAGGACAGTCTTATACAAAAGAAAAAGCCGCTAGAAGCGGCTTCTCTTTTCATATCTTATTTGTAATATCAACAGTCTTATTTCTTTAGGTAACTCTCGCCAGCGCTTTGCATTAACCAACATTACCAATCAGCTCCTTTAGTCAAAATTGTATTCAACAACATCGCTATCTTTCAGTCGCCTAGCGATGAAGTCTATCTCAAAAGTTTCTTGCAGTTTTTCAAACACAGCCTGTTTTAAATCATCGTCAGCACATTTCAATGTTAATTCATCAACGTTAACAACAGTGTAGTTTTTAACTATCGGCGTTACAAGGTATTTAATATAATACGAGTAGTTTTCTTCAAGTAAATCAGGAATGTACGATTGTTGTTGTTTTGTTTCTGTTGTTAGTGAATTCAAGTGAAAATCTTTTGTTGGGATTATCTTGTATTCAACTGTCAAATGATCAAAAACGAATGTTCTTAACCAAGGTTTAACCAACTCAGGATACTCAGCGTATTCTAGCGGAATATCCGCTAGAAACGCCTTATTGTTATTTACTTTAATATCATACACTATCAGTGTTTTCATTACTGATCACCTCCAATAGTTACTTCAAATTTCGTTGTACTACCTACAGTTTCGTCAACTATTCCTGAGTCAAAAGTATATTCAACGATTGTATAAGTACCGTTGCCATACTTCAGTCCCAGCCACCAAACAGCTTTGTGAATACCTGTTGCTCTAAATAGTAATTTGTTATATCTGTAGACTTCAACCAACACAATCATCTCCTTTCGATTTCTTTAATTAACTGTTTAATTTTCTCAGGCATTGTTTCATCAACAACTACAAACTGATTTGACAGTGGAAATTCAATGCTATTTCCATTGTCAGTATACTCCCAGTCTAGTTCATCTAATAATTTCCTCAAGTCATTTAACATGCTGAACAACTCCTTTCATTGATTTGTAGGCTGCGCAGCAGCAACGCAGCCTTTGTTATTATAAGTAGTAACCTTCGTCGGATAAGTCTACTAACGATGAAACTAAATCATATACTGCATTCGATACTTCTTCAGCTTTTTGTTCTGAATAGTTTTCATCCAGCAGTTGGTTTTGAATGTGTTCTGCAACCAGGTTAGGCGCTACAGGATTTTCAGTTGTAGTTAGATACTTGATACTGTTCAGTACTTCTTTAGTAAGTTTGCCTTTCATTGAATCATCAGCTCCTTTTAGTTTTGTTGACCGCTGCTTAGTCAACAATTTTTATCCCTTCATTATATATTATAACACAACATGCTTCAGTTTACTCAAGCAATTTTAATTTCCATGTTCTACTGTGCAGCCACGACCGGACTACATTGCACTTATCTACAATACTGTGGACAGGATTCAGTGCTGAGTGATCCTGCGCATATGTGCAGCCACGACCAGCCTGTGCTGAGTTGATCCCACCAGGTAGCCACGACCAGCCTGTGCTGAGTTGATCCCACCAGGTAGCCACGACCCAACGTTACCAGGCAGTTCTAAAAGGAAGCCTCGACTCAACTGTGTCGTGTATCTCTAAAAGGACAGTGGAACACAGAAATTAAAATTGCTTGAGTGGTTCGCACCTATATGGGGTATAATAATAATGAGGGTAAAATAAACCTCAAAAATACTCAGCGAAAGGATGATGAAAAATGACAAACAGTATCAAAGGAATGTTCAGTCACGAAGAACAGAAAACTACAAACGGAGGTGTTAATCAACTCAGCGCCACAGCCAAGTTAGTTTCACAAGCTTCAGAGATAGCAAACGAAATACTTAAACGGATGGAAGAAGACGAAGAAAAGTACACACCGATGGTTGAAGAAAGCAAAGAGTCACACAATGCAATGGACAATCTGATTGACGAAGTTTACGATTTAGAAACTGTAGACATTGAATGGCTGAAAGATGAGTCAGGTGAAACGTTAGGAAAAATGATCAGAAGCCAGCAATCAAAAAGATCTAGAGCCAAAAGCAAGCAAATGACTTACGAAAACTACCTTTCAATGCTAACAGGAGCAATTGCAGAAAATCTACTAAGAACTGCAGCCGACAAACCTAAGTCATCAGGAAGCGGCGGGTTTACTGGAGGCAGTGTAGAATACACAGAAGAAGAACTACAAGAGTTATCAGACAATCAGGAAAAACTAAAGAAGGCAATCAGGAACGTTCAAAGCAAAAAGTCAATCATGAAGTCAAAAGCCGACTTCGATCCTGAGTCTGAAAGATGGAAACAATTACTAGAAACTGAAGAAAAACTGAAAGCGCTTAGAGACGGTGGCAACGCAGCGGAAGTTAAAGAAGCAATGGAATTCAAACAAAACACAGAAGAGATGTTAGCAACTGTAGACGTAAATTCACTGAAAGCACCAGACGCTAAAAAGTTGCTTAGTGACTTACAGAATATGTTAACAAGAGGTGATGACAGTGAATAAAGTTTACATGGATCTTGAACGGTACGAACAACTGCTTAAAGAAAATCAAAGACTTAAGAATATGATAAGCATACGGGAGCAATACGGAAACGAAAAGATTGAAATTACTTTTGACAAAGAAATAGTCTATGGGTTGGCTGAAGAAAAGTTAAAACAATCAAGACTCAACGACGCATATAAGATGTTGCCGTTCGATGAGACGTTTGCTCCCCACATGACCATTGGTACCAAGTAGTTTCATTTTATAGACAACTCCTTTTCAGCACTGAGTTTGACAAGCTCAGTGCTATTTTTTACTTCAATATGCAGCCACGACCGGACGAGACTATCTACAGTACTGTGGACAGGATTCAGTGCCGCGGCCTCCCATGCAGCCACGACCAGCCAGCGCTGGGTCGCACCTATAATGCAGCCACGACCGGACTAAACCAGCGGCGCGGTGCAGCTTTGACTAACCATGACTGCATGAGTGGTTTTGCTGACCTCAGCCACATACTAACCAAGTGCCACCGTCCAGCAGTCCTAAAAGGGAAGCCTCATATCATAGCCGCAGCGCTGGCGGATCTAAAAGGGAAGCTACATATTATTCAGGGCAGTGACGCAGGGAAGCTACCAATCCTTTTTGAGTACAGCGCGGCGCAGCGCCTGGCTCAGTATCTACAATTCGTACTAACCAAACATATATGTATATACTACAAAAATAATATATTATTTAACTATTTAACTTTTTAACTTTTCAACTTTTTAACTACATTTTTTAATTTTTAAATTTTTTGTTTAGGGGCCCCCTTAAATTAAAATTAATTATACAAAACCCAAAAATAGCGTTAGAAAGTAAAAAAGTTGAAAAGTTAAAAATGTTGAAAAATTTGACGTCCGAAGTAATCATACCAGTAGTTTTGAACACTTCCCAGTTTTTAACTTTTTAACTTTTTAACTTTTCAACGTTTTTAACTAATAAACGTTTTTAACATTTGACATATTTTGTAGTTATTTAGTATAATTTAGTAAAACCAGCGGCCCCGCGCCGCAGCCTCAAAATACCTTTTTTAACATTTTCAACTTTTTAACTTTTTAACTTTTGTACATTGCCAATATATGTAA
Organism: uncultured Eubacteriales bacterium; assembly: GCA_964613575.1. Lineage (GTDB taxonomy): Bacteria > Bacillota > Clostridia > CAZTHU01 > CAZTHU01 > CAZTHU01. Next base: position 16,916 of record CAZTHU010000009.1, read on the forward strand.
ATTTTTAGCCTCAATCTTCACGTTGAAAAAACAGGAAGGCGGAAGCGATTTTTTAACATGAAAAAAGAAAGCCCCCAAATTGGGAGCTTTATCCGTAGTATTCATCCTCATATTTATCAAATCTTTCTGCTATTTTGTCTAGCATTTCTTTGTGTGTATCATCATATTTGGGATTCATATCATCGTCAATACCGATCTGAGGCCGGTACTTCTTCTGTAGTTCATAGTACAATTCATCCTGTAGATACTCCGGCGTAAACTCACTGAGATCCTTCTCTAACCACTCCTGTAACTCAGCCGGTGTACCCTGTAGTTTCTCTGCTTTGGGTTTCACGCTTGCCTTGAGTTCATCAATCTCTCTCATCATGTCCTGGCGCTGCTGCCTCACAGGAACCTGGTTACCAGCTTTCTCAAGTGTGTCATACAATTCTTCTATGCTGTCTAGCTCTTTACGTTCTGAGTCGCTGGGATGCTTCTTCTTGACAAGGTACTTATACCTATTGTTAATGCGCTCACATCGTTTACAAATCTTGTAGTAACCCTTACGATGCGGGTACTTCCTGAAGAATTGTGAGTCTTTGAATTCACTACATTGTTTACATTTCATTTCGTCTTTTTAACCTCCCTATTCTATAGCAATCTTTACAATCCCGACGACGTTTGATTTCGCCGTCGGATGTATAACCATCTCTGTAGAATTCCTCTACACTCTTCTTCTCGCCACAAACGCTACATGTCTTCTCAGTCGCCGTGTCACGGGGTGGCTCTAGCATTTAGACCACCCGCATTCTGTACAAGTCCTGCACCCTGCGTCGCTGCTGACAAGTGCACCACACTCTGGACAAGCAGCTGTAGATACCTCAGTCACAACTCCTTCTAACATCTTTCCAATGGCTGAGGCGCAGGATTTACCTGGTGATGTCCCTCGCTTAACATACGCTGAGCAAGCGTTGGTGCCCTTGAGTTGCTTGACCACATCGTCGACGCTGATACCGCCCCGCAGTGCCATGGATATGAGCCTGCTTGTAGCTTCTGTGTAGATCTGGCATCCGCCTTTGGAGCCTGTAGTAATGAAGGTCTCGATAGGTACACCATTGTGGTAGTTGATTGTCAAGTACAGCTTCCCACAACCAGTGTAGATCTCATAGGTCTTACCTTCAGCAACAGCGGGACGCTTAACTACTTCGCCGCGGGCTGGAACTTCAGTATAGGAGGCTTCCCCGTAGTCTACAACTCCGTCCTTGGAACCTTCACGATAGATAGTGATGCCCTTGAGACCTAGATCGTGGGCTCGTGCGTAGATGTAACTGACTTTGGCCTGCGTCGCGTCGGCGCTGAGGTTGATGGTCTTGCTGACTGCGTTGTCAACGTGTTCCTGAACAGCTGCCTGCATGAGCAGGTGGTCTAGTGGTTCGATTTGTTGAGCGGTCTTGACATCGTGTTCGGACTTAATCTTGAGGTCGCCCAGTGCTTCAGTGTGCTTGGTGTATGAGCCGAAGACTGGTTCGATACCGTATCCCTCGCAGTCCGCTAACAAGGACACACTACCTGTAGGTGCTATGGTGATGCAAGAGGTGTTGCGGCGCTGGATGCCGAGCTCCTTCATCGCTGGCGCAGCTCCATACTCAAAGGCTAGTTCCTCCGTCTTCTTGTCAGCTGTTTCGCGTATAGTAACCATTATGCCTTTGGCGACACTACGCCCCGCGGCTGAATCGTATGGAATACCCAGCTGAATTAGTAGATCATGTAATCCAGTAATACCTATGCCTATTCTACGGGTGTATTTGGTCATCTCTTCAATTTTCTTTAAGGGGTAC
>CAZTHU010000010.1:0-16987 GCA_964613575.1 uncultured Eubacteriales bacterium
TGATGAATTTAACAAAAGAAAACTAGCCGCTGGTGAACTTACTCCAATGTTCTTTGGAAGCGCCATGACAAACTTTGGGCTAGAGCCCTTTTTAAAGAATTTCCTAACTCTATCCCCATCCCCAACTCTAAAACCATCAACTGCAGGTGAAGTTGACCCAGAGGACGAATCATTCACAGGCTTTATATTTAAAATCCAAGCAAATATGAATCCAACACATAGAGATAGACTTGCGTTTTTAAGGGTATGCTCTGGCAAATTCCAAAAAGGAATGAGCGTTAAGCATGTTCAAAGCGGAAAAGATGTAAGACTAACCCAACCACAACAGTTTATGGCACAAGACAGAAACACAGTTGAAGAAGCTTATGCAGGTGATATTATAGGGCTTTTTGATCCAGGTATATTTAGGCTTGGGGATACACTATCACAAAAAAATTCAAATCTAAAATTTGATGGAATCCCCATCTTCCCTGCAGAACATTTCGCTAGAGTTTCTGCTAAAGATACCATGAAAAGAAAGCAGTTTTTAAAGGGAATTAACCAGCTTTCAGAAGAAGGTGCTATTCAAGTCTTTAAACAAATGGATATAGGAACAGAAACTTTTATAATAGGAACCGTTGGTGTCCTTCAATTCGACGTACTTACCCAACGACTTCGCTCAGAATATAATGTAGAAATCACTCTTAATAATTTACCTCATAAGCTTGCAAGGTGGCTTATAGACTCCTCAGTTGACACTAAAACCTTAACACTTACAAGCTCAACACTTAAAGTATTAGATAAATACGATCGCCCTGCTCTAATATTTGAAAATAATTGGGCTGTAACTTGGGCTAAAGAAAAAAATAAAGATCTAGAATTAGCTGAAATGCTATAAAACCCTAGATAATTAAAAGCTATTCTAAAAAGAGGATATAACTATCGGTTTTTCTTTTTCTAAGAACTAAGAATAGTCCTTTGCTACTTAAAAATTTTAAGTAGTATTTTTTTGTGTTGAGATATTTAATCCTTAGTGATATACTCTCTAGTGAAAGTTTAAGAAAATAATTTACTTGTTTTTCAGTGGAGGTTTATTTTATGGGCGTTTCTAATTTGAAATCACAAAATATTGCTACAAAAAAATCAGATATGTCACAAAATTCAACTAATAATTCAAAATCTAAGCAAGATATTAGATTTTGGTCTGTATTTGTTTATTCTGTATTGATCACTTTATCTTCATTTATATTTAATTCGCCTGCAGAAATTTACGAAGGTTTAATCCAAATCATGACAGACACATCAATTCTTCTATCGGACTATATTGAAATTGGAAACTTAGGCGCAACACTTTTTAATGTTGGCGCACTAATGCTCATTTGCTTAATTATAGTCAAAATAAATAACTTAAACATTACAGGTCCTATTTTAGCAGGAATTCTTACTATTGCAGGATTTGCATTTTTCGGTAAAAACATCATGAATGTATGGGCAATTTTTATTGGTGTCTACCTTTTTTCTTTTTACAAGAAAGAATCTTTTGGGAAATTTATACTACCTGCCCTTTTTGGTACTGCACTAGCACCACTTATAAGTCAGGTTGCATTCGGTTTCGATTTTGGTGTTCCATTTTTCGTACACTTTATTATAGCTAACATAATAGGTGTTATAGCTGGTTTTTTTGTAGCACCATTAGCAGCCCACGCAGTAACCTTCCACAAAGGCCTAAACCTTTACAACATTGGTTTTACATGTGGTCTATTAGCAACTACATTTATGGCAGTCTTTCGAGCATTTGGCTTTAATCATGAACTTAAAAATGTACTTGTAACAGATCTTAATCTCGTTTTAACAATCTATTTGACAATACTTTTTCTCTCGATGTTAATACTTGGTCTAATTTGCAATAAAAAAAGTTTCGATGGATTTCTAACCCTCATGAATAGACCTGGAAAACTAATAAGCGACTTCATAGAAACAGATGGGTTTGGTGTTGTATTTATAAATCTTGGAATTCTAGGCCTTTTCTCTACAGCATATGTTTTAATAATGGGTGGCGAACTAAATGGTCCCGTTATAGGGGGCATCTTTACAGTAGTTGGCTTTGGCGCATTTGGTAAGCATCTTAAAAATTGTATACCTATTTACATTGGCGTATTTTTAGCTGCAATTCTTAGAGCTTTTATAATTGATGACTTCACAATTTTGTCTAGTACAGGTGTTTTAATTACTGCATTATTTGGAACAACGCTCGCTCCTATAGTTGGAATATTTGGACCAAAGTTTGGTCTTTTAGCAGGATTTTTCCATATGGCAATGGTAATGAATGTAGGATCTCTTCATGGAGGTATGAATCTATACAATAACGGGTTTGCAGGCGGAGTAGTTGCAAGCATTCTCGTTCCCCTAATTCTTGCACTAAAAAATCAAACCTTGGAAGAGGCAGAAAGAAAACTTGAAGATAGATTCGTAAAATTACCTAGTATAAACGAAGAGAATGAATTTGAAAAAATCAAAAACCAAACACAAGGCAATAAAGAAAGTGCAAAGGCACAAAAACCAAACGTAGCGGGTTAAATTAAATTTATCTTATAAACACTTTTTTATTTTTATGGTATCTATTAATTAGAATGGAGGGATTTTAATGGTTAAAGAAAATGTAAAAGTTGCAATTTGGGGTTTTGGTGCAATGGGTAGTGGTATGGCTAAAATGCTACTAAAAAAACAAGGTGTAGATATTATAGGTGTATGCGATATGCATCCAGACCGAGTTGGTAAGAACATGTTTGAGGTTTTAGAGATTCCTCAAAACGATAAAAAGAATGTATTTATCTACAGTGATATAAATGATATCATCTATGAAAACTCTTGTGATATTGCACTTTTAGCAACAGATTCTTTTACAAAAAACGCTTTTGATAAAATCAAGCTTTGTCTTGAAAATAAAATAAATGTAATCTCAACAGCTGAGGAAATGGCTTATCCTCAAGCGCAAAGCCCAGAACTTGCGCAAGAATTAGAAAAAATAGCAACAAAAAATGGTGTTACAGTACTTGGAACCGGTATTAATCCAGGATTTGTTTTAGATTATCTGATTCTTGCATTAACTGGAACTTGTGAAGATGTAGAATCCATCAAAGCATCCAGAGTAAATGACTTGTCACCATTTGGTCATGCAGTAATGGAAGAACAAGGTGTTGGCATTACAAAAAAAGAATTTGAAGAACGCAACGAAAAAAATGACTTAGCAGGTCATGTAGGATTTCCTGAATCAATTCAAATGGTAGCAGATGGCCTTGGGATACCTTTAGACAAAATAGAACAAACAAAGGATCCTATCATCTCAAACACAAGTCGTCAAACTCCTTACGCAAAAGTCGAACCAGGAAACCTTGCAGGCATACGTCAAAGAGGATTTGGATATAGTAACGGAAAACTAATAATAGAAATGGATCACCCTCAACAAATTTTACCCGAAAAAGAGAATATATCTACAGGTGATTATATAAACATAAAAGGAACTGCTGATATCAATTTAAAAATAACGCCAGAAATCCCAGGAGGCATAGGAACAATCGCTATGTGCGTTAATATGATACCTCAAGTTATAAACAGCGAACCTGGCCTTAAAACAATGTTAGACCTACCTGTGCCAAGAGCTATTATGGGAGATATTAGAACCTTAATAAAGAAAGGGTGATTTTATGCGCTTAAAAAAAGGAGACTGGGTGCAGATTCAAAACACTGTGTTAGAGTCAAAAGATAGAGCCCCTACTATTCCAGAAGATACGAGAAAAACTCCTTTAAAGTTATGGGTTAAAGGTTATCTAACCCATGATGCAGATATCGGGGATTTTGTAGAGATCAAAACTGTAACTGGAAGACTAGTTACAGGAGCTGTTCAAACTCAAAACCCAAGCTATTCACATGATTTTGGTAGCTTTGTACCTGAGCTTCAAGCTGTTGAATTCCAATTAAAAGAGTTGTTATATGGAGGTGATTCAAATGAATAATGATAAATCGTATAAATCATTAATGGCGCGAAAAAATGAAATAATGAAAAACTCTGTGGGTATAGATTATCTAAAATTCGAATCCGGCTCCATAGCTTTTAACTATGAAAAAATGATGAGTGAGGCAAGTTACAGCCTCGAAGAAATAATAAATATTCAAAACGATGTTGCAGTTGGAAATACACCCATCATTGAGCTTAAAAACTTAACCGCACTCGCAAGAAAACTTTCTCCATCTGAAATGGGTGCTAGAATTTTTATAAAAGATGAATCTTGCAATCCATCTGGTAGCTTTAAAGCAAGACGTGCAGCAACAGCCGTCTATCATGCGAAAAAATTAGGTTACAAAGGCGTAATCGCAGCAACTAGTGGCAACTATGGCGCTGCTGTTGCATCTCAAGCGGCAAAACAAGGCTTAAAATGCATTGTGGTTCAAGAATGCTACGATAGCAATAAACAAGGTCAGCCTGAAATTTTAGAAAAACAAAGAGCTTGTGAAGCGCTAGGCGCTGAGGTAGTTCAGCTCACGGTTGGTCCTGAGCTTTTTTATACATTTTTATGCCTACTTGAAGAAACAGGATACTTTAACGCATCTTTATACACCCCCTTTGGAATAGCAGGGGTTGAATCTCTTGGCTTTGAAATAGCTAAAGGTTTTAAAGAAACATACAATTCTTTTCCAGACAAAGTTATAGTAACACACGCCGGAGGCGGAAACGTTACAGGTACAGCTAGGGGTTTATTAAAGGCTGATGCTAAAGATACTCAAATAGTTGCTTCAAGTGTTGACTTAACTGGTCTTCACATGGCATCAGATGAGGCATTTAATAAAAAATCTTTTACAACAGGGCATACAGGTTTTGGAATACCGTTTGCTTCAATGCCAGATAGATCCGATGTTCCTAGAAATGCTGCAAGACCACTTCGTTACATGGATAGATATGTGTTAGTTAAACAAGGCGAAGTTTTCTACATAACACAGGCATTAGCCACTTTAGAGGGGCTAGAAAGAGGACCTGCTGGAAACACTTCTCTTACAGCCGCATTTAGCCTAGCACAACAAATGCCACAAGACCAAACAATTCTAGTACAAGAAACAGAGTATACAGGAGCTGGCAAGCACCCAATGGCACAACTTTCTTTCGCACGAAAAAATGGTATAGAAATATTTATTGGGAATCCTGAAGAAGAAATACCTGGCAAAAGCATTATTTTACCAGACCATCCATCGAAAATCCAAGCAAGAGACTATGACATTACAAAGCTTCGAACTTCTTATATTAAAAACATGCTAAAAACCTCGGACGTTAACAAAATTACTGATGAAGACATTGATTTTTTAGCAAAAGATACAAAGACAAGTACGGAATTAGTCAATAATATAGTTAGTTCTTAATTACTCTGTGATGCTTTTTATGACTAAATATCAAACCAAGTTCACACTAGATTTTTTTGTCAGTGTACCTAAAAAAAGGAGTGATTTATATTGAAACGACAAGATGATTATAATATTAGAAGAGAGCATTTAAAAAATTTAAGTGACGAAGAACTCTACGAAAGATTCTGGGGCTTAGCAAGTCAAATTGTAAAGCCCATGCTAGAAATGGGTAAAAAATATACTACCCCTGCCATAGAAAGAAGCATACTTTTAAGAATGGGTTTTTCAAGCATAGAAGCAAAAACGATAGTAGATGGAGTTATCAAGAAAGAAATGATGAGTAAGGGTTGTGGAAATATTGTTTGGCGTCTTGCAAAGAAAAAAGAAATAGATATTAGAAAAGCAGGTTTAGAATTGGTGGAGGGAAAATTTTGGGATGAAGTACCTCATCTTTTTAGCGAAAGGGGTGCAAAAAAATGAGCCTAGATAAAAACAAAAAAATTGACATAGAAAAGCTTTTAGAAAACTTACAAGATTATTCACCTAAAAGAAAGGGCTGGCAATGGAGAAAAGGCACCGGAAAGGCACGGACCATTGGTGATTTTGAATTTACCCAAACATCCGAAAACCTTGAAAACTATGTTCCAATGTCTGGTAGTAGAGGATTTCACCACATAGATCCCCAGCCTGGCTGTGTTATTACAACAGAAATTGCATCGGGAAGATTTGAAGACGATATAAGAAGAATGCGCATGGCAGCTTGGCACGGTGCAGATCATATAATGGTAATTAGAACTGCTGGTCAGTCACATATAGACTCACTAATAGAGGGAACAACTCAAGGAATTGGCGGGATACCTGTTACCAGAAAACAAGTACGTGCAACTCGAAAAGCCTTAGATATGATAGAAGAAGAAGTGGGTCGCCCCATCAATTTCCACTCATATATATCAGGGGTAGCAGGTCCAGATATAGCGGTTATGTTTGCAGAAGAAGGTGTAAACGGAGCACATCAAGACCCTCAATACAATGTTTTATACAGAAATATAAATATGATCCGAAGCTTTGTAGATGCATGTGAGGCCAAAACAATGATGTCGTGGGCTGGCATGCTTCAAATAGACGGAGCGCATAATGCTAACGCTACAGCCATGAAGGCTTGGAAAGTTAGACCAGAACTTATGGTTCAACATGCAATAAATTCTTGTTTTTCAAAAGAACTTGGTATGAAACCTGAAAATATTGCACTTTCAACCGTTCCACCTACAGCTCCTCCTGCTCCATGTATGAAACTAGACATGCCTTATGCTGTTGCATTAAGGGATTTATTTAGAGACTACAAGATGCGTGCTCAACAAAACACAAAATATATGGAATCTGACATGCGTGAGGCAACAGTAACACACACATTAAACCTTGTTATATCAAGGCTTACGCAAACAGATATACAATCTACTATAACCCCAGATGAAGGTAGGAATGTACCATGGCATTATAACAATATAGGTGCATTAAATACAGCAAAACACGCCTTAAATGGACTTGATGGTTTCAAAGACATCGTAAAAATAAATCGCGACGGTGTTTTAGGCGAGGATATCCGCGAACTAAAAGAACGTGCCATTCTTTTTATGGAAGAAATCTTAGAAGTAGGTGGTTATTTTAATGCTGTAGAACAAGGCTTTTTTATTGACAGCGGATACTACCCTGAAAGAAATGGCGATGGTATACCTAGAAAAACAGATGATGGAATTGGCTGCGGTATGATTTTCGAAAGAGATGAAGATTACTTTGCCCCGGTATCAGTCCATTACGGTTATAACAATATTCCTAACGAATTTAGTAAAGCTTCCGATGCTATTGGCTTAGATACCTTTGAAGATCATTCTAAAATTAATTTTGTAGACGAATTAGATGAACACGACAATGTTTACACACGCTTAAAAGAAACAACAAAATATCGAAATGCAAATATCATTAAACCCGAGGCAGAATGGTTAGGTGATGGGACAGTTGTAACAACAATTTTTCTTCCAATTGATGAAAGAACAGCCGAATTTGCTGCTATAAAGTGCGGTGAGAAAATGGGACTTAGCGACGTTACTGTTATTCATAAACATGCAATGCATCCAACTGAAGGGACTTTAGTTGAAATAAAGGGAAAAGTCAACTTTGACATTGACATTAATGAATTGATAATCCCTGAACAAATTTCTGTCTTATCAGAAGAAGAAATAAGAGATGCTATATCAGATTCCCCCATGACTGTTGTTGCAGCAACAGTAGGTGAAGATGAACACTCTGTTGGGTTAAAGGAAACTTTAGATATAAAACATGGTGGCGTTGAAAAATACGGCATAAAATACCTTTACCTTGGCACATCATGCCCTATAGAAAAGCTTGTTGATGCTGCAATAGAAACAAATGCAGATGCTATCCTTGCCTCAACAATTATAACCCATGACGATGTACATATAAAAAATATGAAAAAACTATCGGAGCTTTGTGTTGAAAAAGGAATTAGAGAAAGGATTATTCTAATTTCAGGTGGCACTCAAATATCTCACGAAATTGCAAGAGAATGTGGTATGGATGCAGGTTTTGGCAGAGGATCCAAAGGTATTGATGTTGCAAGCTTTTTAGTAAAAAGAAAGAAGGAATTATCAAATGAAGATTGACGTTTTAGTTGCAGAAATTGGAAGTACTACAACAGTTGTAAATGCTTTTAACAATATATTTGAAGGCTCCCCTGTCTATCTTGGACAGGGGGTCGCCGCAACTTCTGTTTTACAAGGCGATGTTAATATAGGTGTTAATCAAGCAATTGAAAACTTGCGACAAAACTTAAAAGAACCTACCTTAACCTGGCACGACTTTTTAGCTACTAGTTCTGCAGCTGGAGGGCTTAAGATGAGTGTGCACGGCCTTGTATATGACATGACAGTAAAGGCCGCTAAAGAAGCCGCCTTAGGTGCAGGTGGGATTATCAAACTAATCACGGCAGGGCGACTTAGAAAAAGCGATATTGCAAAAATTGGTCAAACTTCACCTAATATTATATTAGTAGCTGGAGGAGTAGATTATGGGGAGCGTGATACTGCCCTCTATAATTTTGAACTTATATCACAGCATTATTCTAAAATACCAATTATTTACGCTGGCAATATTGAAAATGCTGAGGAAATAAAATTGCTTGCAAATGAATATAACATCAAACTATATAATGTTGAAAATGTATATCCAAAAGTTGATATTCTAAATGTTGAGCCTACAAGAAAAGTAATACAAGAAGTTTTTGAAGAGCATATAACCCATGCCCCTGGAATGAACTCTTTAAAAAAGCTTATAAATGGAAATATTGTACCTACACCGGGAGCCGTAATGGAGAGTGCTAAGCTTTTATATGAAGAAATAGGTGACCTTCTGGTTTTAGATGTTGGTGGTGCAACAACTGATCTTCATTCAGTTACTGAAGGAACAGTCGAAATCAGAAACATAACAACGAACCCAGAACCTACTGCCAAAAGAACGGTAGAGGGAGATTTAGGTGTTTTTGTTAATGCAAAAAACATAGTAGATACTCTTGGAGTGGAAAGCTTAGAAAAAGAATTTCCAGATGCAAAAGAAATTATTCAAAACCTAAAGCCTATACCGCAAACTAATATAGAAATAAAATTTGTTGAGACTCTAACTAAAACCGCTGTAGAAACTGCACTTCATAGACATGCAGGTAAACTTCGCAATATATATGGACCTACTGGAAAACAAACAATAGCAGAAGGAAAAGACCTATCTGCTGTAAAATATATAATAGGAACAGGCGGTGCACTAACTCAGCTTCCTAATAGAAAAGAAATTTTAACTCAATCATTGTCTGCCAAGGACTCTTTTAACATGCTACCTAAACATGGCACAAAAGTTCTAATTGACAACCTCTATATAATGGCTTCTTTAGGTGTTCTTTCACTAAAATACAAAAACCAAGCACTAGCTTTACTAAAAAAAGCTTTGGATAAGTAAAAGAAAACTTATGCAAAACTTTTTAAATATATCTTTGTAGCCCTTTCTTTTCCCCCATTAATTACCGGTGTTGAAATTTGAATATATGGGGTTAAGTAAAACATCCCGCATACCTATTTTTTGTTGTCCTTACTTTAACAACCTTGGTTCAATACCTAATCTTACTATTTCCTCTATCCCTGTCAAACTACTATCAATAAGCCTTTTAGCATTATTTACAAATGAACACCTTTCTTTTTCAAGGAATTTCTTTAAGCTTTCAGTCTCTTCCCTTTTTAGAATTAGTTGCCAGTAATCCTTATTCATCTTAAACATTTCGAAAACTGCAAGTTTTCCATAATAACCACTACCAGAACAAATCTCACAAGGAGTATCTGTATAATCCTCTACCTTTTGATTCTTACAAGCTGGACAAAGTTTTCTAACTAGTTGTTGACACATTATCCCTTCTAACGCAGCAGCAATTGTATAGGGCTCTATTCCCAGACTTGTCAAACCTAAGATTGTATCAAATGCCGTTGGAAAGTATGATGTAACAATAATTAATTTTCCTCCTAACGATAAATTAACAAGCTTTCTCATAAGTTCGCCATCAACATCAACATCCACCACTATAACATCTACATCAAAATCTGCCACACTACTAACTAGTTCATTTGTACTTATATTTTTATAATCTTTTAATGATACTTGCGATACTCCCTCAACTTTTTCATACACTTTATTCTCAATATGGACAATATCAACTTCATTTGTTACTAATTTATTTAACAAAGCATAAATCGTCGTTGTTCTACCACTTCCAGCTAAGCCCCCTACAAGAACTAACCCGCTTTTCTTTTCTAGTATTCTTCCTACCGTTCTGATGTCTTCATATGTCATTCCTAAATCAACAATCTTAAAATTTTTCTTTTCATTTGCAAACTTTAGCACAATTAAATCTCCACAAAACGTTGGCAATGCATTTACATTTACTGTGATTTTCTCACCAGAATCTAAACTATATAAAATATCACCTTTTTGTATCATTTGCTTATCTCTCATGAAAAACTCTGCCATAACTTTAATTCTATTTGTCAAAACATCATGTTTTACCGGTTCCTTTAAGTCCTCTTTAACAAGCTTTCCATCTACTCTATATCTTATTCTTGCATTATCTTGAAGTTCATCAATGTGAACCTCTGTTGCCTTTAATTCATATGCTCTAGCTATTATTCGTTTTATATGAGCATCTAAAACAGCAGGAGAAAGACTCACATTTTTTTTATCTTTCATATTCGAAGACTTTTTATTTTTGTCTTCAACCTTTATTGGCTTACTTACAACCTCATCTAGATCTCCATCTAATGAACAGTCCTTCTTTACATCTGTCTTTTCTTCATTAGATAAATCCGACAATGCCTTCTCTTTATCTTGCAAGCTTGAGCTCTTTGTCTCACTATTTTCAATCATAACTACAACTCCTTTAACCCTTAGCTTTTTTAAATAACCTACCTAGTTCATCATGAATACTCTTAGCCATTTCTTCAAAGCTTGCATATACCTTTTTATTATACTTTGAAGTAACTAACTCTCCCTTATTTACAGCTGCCTGAATCTCCTTAGAATATTCAGGAAATTCAGACAATATCCTATAACCAAGCTCTTGCTCAAACTCTTTGTTATTAAAACCATTAAACTTAGACACACGATTAATGATCACGCCAAATTTTTCACTTGGTAAGCTAAACCTTTGGGCAATTTCCTTAAACATTAACATCTTCCATCCACATGAAACATCCTGAATAGCTGTAAGCAAAATATAATCCACCTTATCAATCAGGACCAAATTCTTAATGCTAAGCTCGGGAGAAGTATCTATAATCACTAGATCATAATCTAACTGCCTTAAAACTTCTATTATTTGAATAGTTGAAGTTTCATTAAGACCTTCCATTTTTATAGGATTAGCACTTACTAAAACATCTAATCCTGATGTTCCAACGCCCTTTGTAATTGCAGACTTTGTTGTCTCAACAGCATTCTCATTTGCACCCTCAGATTCGCTTGTTGAAAGCTCTAAAGCATTAATAACAGCTGACAATCCTATCCCAGATTTTTGACGTATCTTTAAAGTAGATATAACACTACCATAAAGCGACATGTCTACTAATAAGGTTTTGAAACCTTTAGTAGCAAAAATAAGTGCTGCATTAATTGCCATTGTCGACTTGCCAGTACCTCCTTGTGGTGAATAACTTAATATAACTTTACTTTTTTTAGCCATAATCATCCCTCTTATCATAATTTGTTTTAATTAATAACACTCTCTACTCTCTAAAAATATCTTCTCTACTTATTCTTCGGTAATAATCTTACTTTTATTTATAGCAATTTTAAAATTTTTTAAAACTTGTTTTTTTTACTCTTCTCATTTATAATAAATCTTAGGAGGTGTTTTTATGAAATCCAAATTGTTATTGCTTACATCATTGTTATTTATGTTTTTTTTATTAACTGGATGTGTAGAAACTAACTACGGCTTCATTCCTGGCGGCGGCTATCGTAGTCTTGATGCACAAGATACAGATAACACGAAAAATCAATGGGATCCTGACAGGGTAAGAGATGCCTTGGAAGAAAACAACGAAAATGGTGCATCAGAGCAAGCAAGAGAACTACAAGAAAATACTGAAATTCCAAGTTCCAACTCCCCTGAACCAACAGAGCTAGAACGTGAAAATACAACGGCAGAAAAACTCAAAGAGATGGACAGAGAGATCGGTTGGCCTACTCCTAGTGCGATTACTGCAGGTGGTATTGATGATACTGATGATCAAAAAACAAAAGATGCTAACAAGGTACAGGATGCAATAAATGGTTTGCCAGCGCAGCGAGATTTAAACTTTAAAGACATGGAACGAATTAATGAAATAGCAGAAATGTATGATGAACTATCGAAAGAACAACAGGAATTAGTTGATGACTCAAGACTTATGCGTGCACATAATCAAATAATATGGCTATTAAATTTACGCCAGCAATGATATGACCCATTGCATGCATCAAAAGAAAATTAGATAGATTTTTCTTTTGACCATAAGATTGAACCACTTCCCATAACTGGTCGCCCTCATGGTAAACAGAATGACAGAATACCTGGACGTGCAGAGGCAATAATAAGAGCTATGGCCTGGGTATATATCGCATGGATTGTAAAGTATCTCAATGGTCTTTTATTGACCACCCCAATTTTTCGAATGACAAATATTCCAATTAATTAGTGTTATGCTATAATAATCGATTTAAACAAGGTTAAAATTGGGTTTAACAGCTAAAAAATATAGGTTTGGTTACTTTATCGTAACCAAACCTATATTTTTTAGCTGTTAAATCTTTAAAACTTAACATTATCTAATGCATTCCATATGTCATCTATAATATCCTCAGCATCCTCAAGACCTGCCGATATCCTAACCAATCCATTTGTAATACCCATTTCCAAACGTTTTTCCTCTGGTATAACAGAATGTGTCATAGATGCTGGATGCTGAATAAGACTCTCTGTATCTCCTAAACTTACAGCCAAAGAACAAAGCTTCACATTATTCATTAGCTCTTCACCAGCCTTTAACCCACCCTTTAATTCGAAACTCACAACACCACCAAAACAATCCATTTGACGCTTTGCAATCTCATGTTGTGGATGAGACTCTAACCCAGGATAATTTACCCTATCTATCTTTTTATGCTCTAAAAGACTTTTTGCAAGAGCAAAAGCATTGCTACAATGTCTATCCATTCTGATCCCAAGAGTCTTCATACCTCTTAAAATAAGCCACGCATTAAATGGACTTATGCAAGCTCCAGTCATATCCTTTAACCCTTCCATCCTTATTTTTTCAATAAGCTCTTTACTTCCAACAATTGCACCTGCTATAACATCACCATGACCGTTTAAGTATTTAGTAGCACTATGCACAACAATATCTGCACCTAAAGCTAAAGGTCTTTGACCATATGGTGATAAAAACGTATTATCCACCATTAATAACGCACCCTTTTCATGTGCAACATTCGCAACAGCTTCTAAATCTATTACATCCAAACTAGGATTAGATGGAGTCTCAACAAGCACAAGCTTTGTTTTGGGAGTTACAAACTCCCTAAAACTATCTAGGTCTGTTCCATCAACAAAACTAGTTTGAATTCCAAACTTTCTCATTTGCTCATCTAATAAAGAAAACGTACACCCATATATATTTCTAGCTGCTACTATGTGATCTCCTGATTCTACCAAAGACCATATAGCAGATGAAATAGCGCCCATTCCAGATGCAGTAGCAACAGCAGCCTCTCCTTTTTCTAAAATAGCAAGTTTTTCTTCAAACACCTCTTGGGTAGGATTTCCAAGCCTTGTATAAATGTACCCGCACTCGTCACCTGAAAATCTATCCGCACCCTGCTTAGCATTATCAAACACAAATGTTGATGTTTGATATATTGGTGCTGACAACGAGCCTGTCATACAGTCTTTCTTATTTCCACCATGAATCATTTGAGTGTTAATACCCTTACCCTCTACATTCATCAAAAGTCACCTCTTTAACATTTTTTGAAACGTTACCGTTTTGAGACAGTATATCATACTTTATATCAAAACACACTAAAAAAATCATAATCATAAAATTTTTAAGCACTTAAATAAATCCCGCTTCAGGTAAAGGGTCGTGCTATCCTTCCCACAGCTAAATACAGTGGACTTGTCACACATCCGTGTCATCTAGTGAATTCCATGACTTGAAGTGGGAAACACGATATCGCGTTAAAATTTAAAAGTGAAAGAACCATAGAAGTCATAGCTGAATGTTGCACAATTATTTAATTTGTTTTCTATAAAAAAATTTGCAAGTAATTCAATGCAAGTCTCCTCTGAACTTGCAATAACCGTGTTTAGACTGATCTAAAAAACATCCTAGACCGCTCTAAAATGTTCAAATAGATCCTTAATATTTACTGTTGCAAATCCTGAGATAGTATCTGACATTGCGTACGCAATAATTAAATGCTCGTTATGCAAAATACCACCACATGAATAAACAACATTAGGGACATAACCTTCTCTTTCGTCCTCTGCTGGAGTTATCAAAGGATCGTCTAACACACCAATTACCCTAGAAGGGTTATCTAAATCGAGTAATATTGCCGATATGCAATACTGCCTCATAGGACCCACCCCATGAGTTAACAAAATCCAACCCTCACTTGTTTCAATTGGCGAGCCACAATTACCAATTTGAACTATTTCCCATGGCCTATGAGGCTCTTTTAAAAGCTTTGCCTCATACCAAAAATGCATATTGTCAGATTCCATAACATATAGATTTTCACCATCAACCCTAGAGATCATCATGTATTTTCCGTTAACCTTTCTTGGAAAAAGTGCCATTCCTTTATCTTTAACTCCCTTACCATTTAAAGTAATCATTTTAAATGAAAGAAAGTCCTTCGTTTCAAATATTTGGGGCAAAATACTTTTACCATTATAGGCTGTATAAGTGCCATAATATTTAGAATTACCATCCTCATCAAAAAAATAAACGAGTCTTGCATCTTCCATACCATTACTCTCATTGCTAGAAACTGGGAAAATTACTCTCTCCGATAAACTGTGATCTAGGTTAAACTTTATCTCATAATTTGACTCAGCGAGCCAATTTATATCACTAACAATCTTATCAAATCCAGCCGTAATTTCACTCTTACTATTTTTCACGAAATTTATTGCCGCTCTTAAATCTGACAAAGAAAATTTTTCTCCCAAAACACCAAAAATATCATCAACATTTTCACCCACACAATTCATCTCTTTTAATTTTATTAAAAAGGTATTCTTATCATATGTTGGGTTTTTCAAAACTTCAGGCGTTTCAGCATATCTGCTAACAGGTTCTAACATAATTTCTAAATCCCTATTAATAATCCCACTTCTAAATTCAATAGAAGAAATATGATTCTCACCAGTAGAGCGGAAACTTAATATAAACCTTAACTCCCCATCTTTTAAATCACTTTGATCAAAATGCGGAACAATTGAAGGGTTAAAAAAGGCCGCTGCCTGAATAGAATATTCATTAGTAAAACACGCTCCTATAAACGCCCTTCTTGCATCACTTAATTTTGTAGTTGGAATCAAATCTTTTATTAGATTAAAATTTCTATCAAATATATGCCAAATATTTTTATGTCTTCTAGAAAAATCCTCAACAATAACATTCAAAACTGCCCTAATCTCTTTTTCCGGAATTAAAAGCGCCCTATTTATAATATTAGCTAATCTCTGATCCCCAGCTGGCTTGTAGAACCTTGCAAGAATCCTCGTCTTATCTACAAAAAACTTTTGCTCCATTCTTCGAACATCAAGCATCCTATCACATCTCCTTTAAATTATTAATCAGTTGCTCAAAATAACCTTATATCAACACAATCTTCCATAAGCGGAGAATAAATTCTACGCTACTTGTAATTTGTTATCTAGGATCAAGCTTTAACTCACCTTCAGGTTCAAAACTGCCATCATCATCACCTTTTCTATACTCATCACTTTCATCATTATAATCCTCATCATATACTGCACCCTCAAACTTATAGGTATCTAAATTAGGTAGTTTATCTAAAACTTTAAAATCTTCTATTAAATTACCTGAAACAAAAAGAGTGTCCAAATTTTTTAATCCTTCTAAGGTACTTATATCTGACAGGTTATTGTTACTTAAATCAAGATTTTCCAAATTTTTCAAACTTTTCAATGCATCTATATCCTCTAAATTATTATCTTTAACATTTAAATATTTTAAACTTTTCGCCCCCTCTAACGGACTAATATCGTCAATTCCACTTGCCCACAGCTCTAATTTCTCTAAACTCTCAAGTCCTTGCAAGGGCTTAATATCAACTATATCATTATATCCAATATTTAGGGTCTTTAAACTAGTTAAATTTGAAAGTGGACTTATATCTGTGATATCATTTTGCAAAAGGTTTAAATGCTCTAGATTAGTTAAGTTAGATAAAGGTGTTATATCACTTATTTCGCCACTAGAAAGATTTAAACCTTTTAAATTTTCAAAAGAACTTAAAACACTTATATCTCTCACCCTATTTATCTCCGATTCATCAAAAGGTGCTTCAAAAACATCTTTGAAATATAAATACTCTACATCAATAACATCATCTTTGAAAACGTCTCCCTCTAGGATTCCAATTTCTTGTCTTATTCTTCTTTCAAGTACCTCATCATTAAACACTAATACATCCTGTTCTTTTTCTAATTCTTTTTCTTCTACATCACCACCAAAACATCCAGTTATCATTATTCCTGCACCAATAACCATACATAACATAAATTTTTTGTTCATAATAAACCTCCTTCGCTTAAATCAGACTACATATATATCGAAAAAATCAAATAAAAACTTTATAAAAACTTTTTGCACAAAAAAAAGCAACTAAATTAGCTGCTCTTTTTACCAAATTTTACAACATACATTCTTTAATATTTTAATATTTAAATACTTAAATCTAAACCCCTTTTTTCTTTTTCGACATTCAGTTTCCC
>CAZTHU010000011.1:0-16287 GCA_964613575.1 uncultured Eubacteriales bacterium
AAATGTTTTGGCGGAGCTGTTGCGACGAAAGTCACAGAGTATTTTCATAAAAAGGGGAATAAGGTGCATTTATTTGCAGATAGAACATTTAAGTCTATGACTGATGTTTTTATGGGAATTCAGTTTAACCCTGAAAAGAAAGCAAAATATAAAAAGAAGGGTTTCTTCAAAAGCAAGTTATACACAATTCTAGAAAAACTGGCACCTTTTTTTGTGAAACTTGGACTAAATATATCTAATTGGGAAATTGATGTGGTAAAAGCCTATAAGAATATTCCAGAAGAATATAAGACTTATATAAATATCAAAGTGCCTAAAAAGGATAGGGAAGGAAAATTTGTGTTTGAGGATGGATTGGTTGAAAATAAAGCATCTTTACATGAGGGATTAAAAAAAGAAAGTAAGAAAGAAAAAGAATTGATAAAGCAAGCGTTAAAAGAGGTTCAATCACGGAAAAAGTATATTACAAGAAATTACAAAAGACGAGATCTTATACAAGAAAAAGAATACTTAGAGAAACTGGAAAAACAATTAATTATTGGACTAGATAAAATAAAAGAAAGAAAAATGCATGGTTTTGATAATGTAGAAAAGATTACGGTGGAAGAATTATATAAGAGAAACCCTAAGATCCATCGAATTGAAGAGTTGCGAGCAGCTCTAATCTTACACGATCAATTGTTTGATGCTCTAGAAAAAATACAAAACCCAACAACACCTAATCTTACAGATAAGATGCGTGAGAAAGGTAAAGAAGAAATAAAAAGTGCTCTTATAGCTATTGGTTCGCAGATTGCAGGCAAGGATATAACAAATAATGGAGAATATGATATTCCAAATGACATGAAGACATATATTCAAGAAAGTATGATAACCATAGATAACCAATTAGAAGAACTTGTTAAAGATGTTACAAATGATGCAGAGATAAATATTGAAAAAAAATTATTTGCGCCAGTGGAGGATAAAAAGATAACCAATCAATTGCCACATTTTTGTGATTTAAACAAACTTAAATCTAGGGCAACTACCAGGGAAGTAAATGCAGAAAATATTTTTAACGAATGGGTTTCGAAAATCGGTAGTAAAGAACCTATGAGTAAGGGTGATTTACTGATAGATAATAGAAAAGATATTCTTAAGAGCAGGGTAAAAGAAAGCGGGGTGTCAGATCGCAACTATAATCACAACTATAACAAAGAAAACCCTACAAAGTTAATAGAAAAAGAGAATAATGGTTTTACTACAAAAGCGCTAGAACCAAAAAGCGTGTTTTCTAAAGATAATATAGAATATCCACTCAGAAATGCAAGGGATTATGCACTATTATATGGTTCTCTAGCTGGTAGTGCTGTGTTATTTTCTGCAGCTGTTTTGCAAGGTACAAGCCCTGCGGCAGCGATAACTGGATATGTATCGGTTGGGTTAATGGGAGTTGGAACTGCAAGTGGAGTGGCTTATCGTGCCATGAATTTAGGCGAAGTTAGAGAAGACTATGAACAACCTGGAGATAATAGAAAAATAGATGTGTTAACAGTTCCATTAAAAGAAAGAATCAAGTTAGAAAAAAGATTAGATGAATTTAATAAAAATCAAAATGAACTCAATTGTAAAAGAGAAACGAAGGGTAAAGAACAAGGGGAAGATAGTTTGAAAAATAAAGATAAAGGTCAAATGCAAAAAAATGAAAAAAAGAAAATAGAAGAAAAAATGCTTAGGCCAAAAGATAAGTCGGTTGGAACAGAGATTGGGTTTTAAAGGGGGTATTAAATTGAAGACGACTTCGGAGCATACAAGTCACGCTCGACGAAAATTAGAGTTTGATGGTTTGTTCAAAAAAAATATATTTAAAAATGGTGATATAAAAGAAAAAGTAAACAAAGAAAAAGTAAGTAAAGAAGAAGTAAGTAAGGAAAAATATTTAACGAAAAGAATTGAAATTCTAAGAGAAGCATTGATTATACATGATACGCTATACGATGTTCTGCTAAAGGTTAATAGAGCAAAATCTAAAGATTTAACAAAAGAGGTTAATGCTCAAGTAACAACTGAATTGAAAAAAGTACTTGTGCAAATAGGTTCGCAAGTAGCGGGGCGTGATATAACTGAAAGTGGTAAATATGAGCTTCCAGAAGATCTTAGAGGCTATATTCGGGAATCTATGCTATGTATAGATTCTGAGTTGACTAGGCTTTTAAAAACTGTGACAGGGGATGAAAATATAGACATGGAAAAAAAGCTAATGGTCAAGTTAGACAACAGGAAGTAGAGGGATGCGTATGGAAAAACTCGATTTAGGAAAATTAGAAAAAGGGCAAATACTTTTTCAAAACAGATGTTTACAGGAATTATTAGATGCATCGGGAAAAGTGCATAAGAAATTTGATCATGTAGCTATAGTTATAGATAAGAAGACAGTGATAGAAGCTACTGCAGAACATGGTGTAGCGTTAATTAGTATAGAAGACTTTTTAAAAGAAGGCAAGGAAGTATATATTGGAAAAATTAAAGATCCAGATATTTGTGTAAAGGCAGCGGATATTGCTTTGAAGTTTTTGGGGTATCCTTATAATTATACATTTGAAGATAGTATAAAAAGAGGCTTTTATTGTTCTCAATTAGTAACAAAATCATTCCAAATAGCTAATGGGGGAATACCATATTTTAAAGAGGATGTTTTGAACTTTAGAAACGATAAAGGCGAAGTACCCAAGTTTTGGATTGACTATTATAAAAGGTATAATATGAATATACCTGAAGGTGTAAAAGGCTCTCACCCTTCTAGGCTTTTTGAGGATGAAAAAATTGTTCAAAAAGAACTTTTATTCAAGAAGAAATCCATAAAACCTATTATAATGCCAAGGCATATAGCTAGAAAGCAAAGTTTGCCACAAAGGTCTTTGACTTTTTAGTAAGCTTTAAGAGAGCGTATAATTTTGGGGCTATTAGATTCGTTGTATTATCGATGGTCTGAATCGTGTCAATTTAATGCTAATAAAATTACAAATTTGATTTATTTTTTGTTAGGTAAATAAGCATAGGATTATATTAGAAACTGGAGGAGTGTCTTAAAATGAGAACTATAAAAATAACTGAGGAATATATAAAGCTTGATCAAGCCCTTAAATTGGCAGATTTAGCTAATAGCGGTGGTGAAGCAAAGCACCTAATCTTGGAAGGTAAAGTTTTAGTTAATAATGAGATTGAAGTAAAAAGAGGCAGAAAGATACGTAATGGTGATGTAGTTCAAGTAGAGGGAGAAGAAAAAATCGTTATAGCTAAAACCACGAGTGGAAGCTAAGACTTTTATTGTAATTTAAAATTACTATAAATAAGCAAAATGGTGGAGGAAGGTAATATAAGTTACATTTTTACCTTCCTCCACCATTTTTATATGGCTTGATTGTGGTTTTAATAAAAGGCCATTTAGATACTTTACTATCTACGCGCTATATCTTCTGGTCACCCAGGAAGCATGGCGCTTATTATTGCCTCTGCACGTTTAAGTCTTTTTGTGTCATCTACTAATTCTTGTTGTTCTTGCGATAGTGCATCATACATGTCTCTTACTTCTTGAATTTGTCTCTTGTCGTTTAATCGTATATCTAGCTCCGCTGGCAAACCATTTATTGCATCGTTTACCTCTTTAGCAGAAACCTTATCTTCTCTACGCGCTATATCTTCTTTCATAGATTTCCTTCTATGTTCAGGGGAACCATTTATTGCATCGTTTACTTTGTCGTTTTCAAGTTCGTTAATTTTAGCTTCTGCTTGTTCTAAGCGATCCATTAGCCAATGCTTTAAGTAGTCTTCATTTGAATTAGCTTTTGCATTCTCTACTAGTTCTCTTGCTTTTTCTACTCTTTCTTTATGTTCTAACCCTAAATCTCTTTCTATAACAGGGATATCCCTTATAGCTTCATGAACATCTTCAACTTCCCTTAAACCTGGGAATCTAGCCTCTGAGCGTTCAATTCTTGTTGGGTCCTCTATTAACTCTTGTTGTTCTTGAGATAGTGCATCGTACATTTCTCTTACCTCTTGAACTTGTGGCTCGTGTTTTAATTCTAGATCTCTTATCGCTGGCAAACCATTTATTGCATCGTTTACTTTTTTAGAAGAAATCTTATCTTCTTTAGATATTTCGTTTGTTGTTGTATCATCTGTAGGTGATTTGTTTGTTGTGGTATCATCTGTGGGTGATTTGGTTGTTGTTGTTTCATCTGTAGGTGCTTCAGAGGATTGGTTAGAAGGTGTTTCTCCTCCTCCGAAAAAGAAGTTGAATAACTGCTCAAATAATGCTCGAATTAGAGCTACTAATGCACTTGTTAAACTGTTAGCATTGCTACTATTACCACCCTCTAAAGAATCCTCTTCTACCACTGTACCCTCATTCGATTTGGAAGTTGGAACATTTTCATTGTTTTGTTCTTTTGTTGAATTTGGTTCTTGTTGTTCGTCGTTAGCATTATCAACAGAACCAATTGTTGTTCTTACTTCTGCTTCACTATCACTTTTAGAGGGCTCGTCCTCATTATGCGTGCCAAAATTTCTTCTGCTAGATGTTTCTTGTGTTCCAGCGCTAACATCGTTTGCATTTGCACCAAAAACAGTTCCATAAGACCCTGAAGCTATTAATGCAAAAATTACCATTAAAATCATAATAGTAAAAACCCTGTACCCACGGTGAAAATTTAAGACGCTAAAATTATTAATCATATTGCTCCCCCTTTTTACACACAAAATCAAATTAAAATTATTCTGTATGCTAGTTAACGCATACCCTTTTTATATAAATTAACAAAGATAATACTAAGTTTTTTTGAAAATTTTAGAATATAATTATATTTTGGATTTCTTATAAATGTTGAAAGAAGGCTGTTTCGAATATGAGGTGTAAATTTTTTTGAAAATTACATAATATCGACATTAACCATGCTATCATATCAAGCGATTACTTGCAAGCTTTTTGTAAACTTTTTTTGTTGGGTGAAGTTTGGCTCTAGGTGAAATAAATGATAAGAATATTTAGGAGGAAGTTTTACACTAGAACCAGTTGCTATACGGTATGAACATAAAAGCCCTACCTTTCATACTATATAAGTATGAAAGGTAGGGTGATTTTTATGAATCCTATTTTGCCAATTTTTTTAATTTTACCAGCGCTATTTAAAAAAGGTAGTAGAGATGTAAAAGCCCAAAGTGACGTTGAGAGATTTATTGGAAAGGCGAAGGTTTTTGACTCTAAGGTAGGTAAAGTTGACCCGTTACTTAAGGAACTAATTCAAAGAAAGCAAGTTGATAGGGGTAGGTTTATTGTATTTGCGAAGAATTTAGAAGAAGATGTGCAAGTTCTGGATGAAAGTGGATATAAAGTTGTAGAGAACTTGCCATTTATAGATGCATATATAATTGAAGGGTCTGCTAAGAATGTTGATAGCTTGGCAAATATTGATGATATTCACTACATCATGTGCGACACAATGGTTACGTCGCACATGAATGTGGTGGGAAAGAGCTTAGAAGTAAATAGATTTCATAACTCAAACGTTAAAGGCAAGGGGGTTACAATTGCGGTTTTAGATACGGGGGTGTTTCCTCATGTTGACTTGACAGTGCCTAAATCTAGGATTATTGCCTTTAAGGATTTTATCAATAAAAAAAGAAATCCGTATGATGATAATGGACATGGAACTTTTGTAGCAGGGGTTGCAGCGGGTAATGGTTTTGCTTCGAATGGCAAATATAAAGGAGTTGCAACAGATGCTAATATTGTTGGTGTGAAGGTTATGAATAAAAATGGTAGTGGAAATGTATCCGATATTTTAGCGGGGATGCAGTGGGTGGTAAATCAGAAGGAAAAATACGACATAAAGGTTATGTCGCTTTCGTTTGGTGTAAATGCAAAAAACATTAAGGGGATAGATGCTTTAACTATTGCTGTTGAAGAGGTTTGGAGAAGAGGGATAACGGTTGTTGCCTCTGCAGGAAATGAGGGCCCAGAACAAAGAACGATAACAAGCCCAGGGGGGAGTCCGTCTATAATTACTGTTGGAGCTTTAGATGATAAGAGGACGGTTGATATTGGTGATGATGTTGTAGCAGATATTTCTAGTAGGGGACCTAGTTACGTTGGCGGAATAAAGCCTGATTTAGTAGCCCCTGGTATAAATATTACTTCATTGAATGCAGTAGCAAATGCAAATAGTAATGATTATGTTTTGGATGCTGATGAGGCTTATCGTACTATGTCGGGGACTTCGGTTTCTGCTCCGATAGTCTCAGGGGTTGTGGCATTAATGTTAGAGCAAGATAAGGAGTTATCACCTGATAGAATAAAGAAAGTGTTGTTGGATTGTGCAAAAAACATGAAGGAGGGGAGAAATGTTTCTGGTTATGGTAGAGTGTGGCTGGAAAAACTGATGGAGTTAGATAAAGTAGGATAAGAATATGTTTTTTTCTTCTCATCCTACTTTATATCCTAGTTTTATATGTTAGTTTATCTGCTTCCCGTCTCAAAAACGATCGTTTTTGAGAACTTTTTTTGCCAAAATCGCACCCCTCAAATGAAGTTTTTTCGTCACTTTAACTTGCAATTTATAGCCTGTTTTGAAGCCAAATTTCTTGTAATAGTATTCTTTTATCGTGACGATAGTTATATAAGGAAAGTATAGAAAACTAAATTTATATTTTGTTAGGAGGAACCAGATAATGTGGAAAGATAAGTATAAAATTAATGTACCCCTTATTGATGAACAACACGAAGAACTTTTTGCACGCGTATCTTCTTTTATTAAAACTGTTCAAGGAGAAGGCAAGTGGGAAGATAAGAGAGATAAAGTTAAAGAAACTTTGAATTCATGAAAGAATATGTTGTTTTTCATTTCAGCGATGAGGAAGAATATCAAGAACAAATCAATTACCCTTTAACAGAGATTCACAAACAAAGACATACACAGTTTAAAGAATCTGTTGGAAGTTATGCAGATAGATTTGAAAAAGAAGGCCTTACAGAAGAACTTGTAAAAGAGTTCGGAGGCAAATTAATGACCTGGCTAATTTTACACGTGCAAGCAGAAGATCAAAAAATAGGTGAATATGTTCAGTCGAAAGGAGGGAATGATTAATGAAGGTAGAGTACTTTAACCCATTTTATCAAGCAACAAATAATGTTTTTGAATTAATGCTAAGTGTACCTGTAGAAAAAGGTGATATGGCTTTTTCTGATGAGCTTGTATCTAGTAAAGATGCAAATATAAATCTTGGAGTAACTGGTGATTTAGCTGGAAGTATTTTGTTTTCTTTCCCTGAAAGTATGGCTCTAGAAATGGTTAAAATAATGTGCGGTATGGAATTAAAAGAAATTGATAGTTTTGTTGCTTCTGCACTAGGTGAAATAGCCAATATCGTAGGCGGAAAAGCCGTCACTTTGTTATCAGAGAATAATTATATTTGTGACATTGTGCCGCCACAAATTACTATAGGAGAGTATAAATCTCTATCTACGGAATCTAAACAAGTTCTCTCCGTGACAATGAAAAGCTCTATCGGCGACTTTGACCTTAATATCTTTTTAAAAGAAAAGTGACGTTTACAATCGAGTAGCAGGTTGTTAATTAGTCTAATAACTTGCTATTCGAACCTGTGAACTTTAATTATATCTTAAAAGAATTAAAATTTAGAGCTTTACATTTTAATTCTTTCTTATGAGTAATTGCACTAAACCCTGTGTTCAGATATCAAGAATTAACACCAAGCGTTATATCTTGTGTATGCTAGTTAACGCATACCCTTTTTATATAAATGAACAAAGACAATACTAAAATTTTTGCAAACTTTTTTCATTATGTGGAGTTTGACACGTTTTGATTGGTTAATTATAATACGGGTAGAAATGGCTGTGGGTAAAGACTTATAGCGATAAAATTTAGTTAAAATTAGGAGTGGTATGTGTGATATATACATGTTCTATAGATACACCGTTAGGAGAGGTTACGGTTTCAGCAAAAGGTAAATGGCTAACAGGGTTATGGTTTCTTGGTCAAAATTATTATCCAAAGAATGTAGATTCATGGATTTTTTCATCTGAATACTTTGTTTTTGAAAAGCTTAGAAAGTGGATATATAGTTATTTTTCAGGAGAAAAAACATTCATAAGTATCCCCATAAATCCTGAAGGTAGTGAGTTCCAAAAAGAAGTTTGGAAGATTATTATGGGAATATCTTACGGTGAAACAATCACATATGGTGAAATTGCTAAAAAAATTGCTACTAAAAGGGGTGTGAAATTGGTATCTTCACAAGCGGTTGGAGGTGCAGTAGGAAGAAATCCTTTGTCTATTATTATACCGTGTCACAGAGTAGTTGGTGCGAATAAAAAGTTGGTTGGTTATGCAGGGGGTATAGAGAGAAAAGAAAAACTTCTAAGGCTAGAACGTGAACAGAAAAGTTTAATTATGTAAGCAAGCAGATCTACTTTTATAGTCAAAAAATCTTTTAAGTCGCAGATTAGGTGAAGTGAAATAAATGATAGAATATTTAGGAGGAAGTTTTACAATAGAACCAGTTGCTATACGGATTGAAGGTCTGCTAAGAATGTTGATAGCTTGGCAAATATTGGTGATAATGTTGTAGCAGATATTTCAGTAGGGGGCCTAGTTACGTTGGAGGAATAAAGCCTGATTTAGTAGCCCCTGGTATAAACATAACTTCGTTGAATGCTGTAGCAAATACAAATAGGAATGATTATGTTTTGGATGCTGATGAGGCTTATCGTACTATTTCGGGGACTTCGGTTTCTGCTCCGATAGTCTCAGGGGTTGTGGCATTAATGTTAGAGCAAGATAAGGAGTTATCACCTGATAGAATAAAGAAAGTGTTGTTGGATTGTGCAAAAAACATGAAGGAGGGGAGAAATGTTTCTGGTTATGGTATAGTGTGTCTGCAAGAACTGATGGAGTTATATAAAGTAGGATAAGAATATGTTTTTTTTCTTCTCATCCTACTTTATATATATAACCTTATTTAAAGTAATTCAAGATTTGAAAAGTTTGCCATTAAGCTCTTTTTACCATTAGATTCAAAAAATATGTCTAATTTCAAATCATTATTTTCGGGTTTGGCTGTTAGGATTGTACCTACGCCAAATTTTTTGTGTTTTACTCTATCGCCTGTCTTAAAGGATGGGTTATTTGCTAAAGGTTTATTCTCTGATGTTTTAGGCTGTTTTGTGGATTGATTATTGATTTTAAATGGTGCTTGTGAAACTTTTGCATGATTAAATATGTTTTGGAAATTGTCAAAAGCATCTTCTTGAGTAGATGTTTCATCTATTGTATCTAGAAAATCTTCAGGGATTTCTTCTATAAACCTTGAAGGTCTGTTATATGTTGTGTTGCCATAAAGGGTTCTAGAATGAACGTGAGATATGTATAGTTTTTGCATAGCTCTAGTAATTCCAACATAGCAAAGGCGTCTTTCTTCTTCGACCTTACTTTCTTCATACATTGAGCGATAGCTTGGGAAAACACCTTCTTCTACGCCTACCATAAATACTACAGGGAATTCAAGACCCTTTGCACTATGTAATGTTAATAGTAGTACGCTATCTAAAGATTCATCCATCTCGTCGGTGTCTGAAGAGAGTGTTAGGTTTTCTAAAAATTCGTCCAAGGTTATTTCTGGATTTTGAAATTCAAATTCTTTAGCAACAGACTTAAACTCTTTTAGGTTTTCTTTTCGAGCTATGTTATCGTTTTTCGTATCTTCCTCTAAACTTGTTAGAAGTCCACTTTTGTCTAAAACTGCTTCCATAAAATCAGATAGGCTTAAAGTTAGATTGATATCTTTAAGTTCTAGTATTATATTTGCAAAGCCTTCAAGTTTCTGGCTTGCTTTTTTTAGTTCCGGGTAGTTTGAAGCATTTTTTACAATATAAAATAGAGACGTTTCGTTATCGTCGGCTAATTGTTGTATTTTGCTGATTGTTGTATTTCCAATTCCTCGTCTTGGGACGTTTATAATCCTTTTTAGTGATACATTATCTTGTGAATTTGAAATAAGTCTAAGATATGAGGTTAAATCCTTTATTTCTTTTCTGTCATAAAACTTTAAACCCCCAATCATCTTATAAGGAATGCCTTCTGAAACAAAAGCATTCTCAAATACCCTTGATTGTGCATTAGTTCTATACAAAATTGCAATATCGGATAGTTTTATATTTGCTTTGCTTGATAAATCTTTAATTTCTCTAGCAACAAATTCTGCCTCTTTATATTGATTTTGACCATGAAATTCGACTATTTTATCACCTGATTTATTATCAGTCCAAAGTTTTTTTGATTTTCGTGTGGAATTATTGTTTATAACTGTATTAGCTGCATCGAGTATAACACTAGTTGAGCGATAGTTTTGTTCTAGTTTGACAACCTCGCAGTTTTTGAATTCTTTTTCAAAGTTTAATATGTTTTTTATGTTAGCGCCTCGCCATCCATATATCGATTGATCGTCATCACCTACAACGCAAAGGTTTTGATTTTCGTTTGTAAGTAGAGAAATAAGTGTGTATTGGGCATTATTCGTATCCTGATATTCGTCTACATGTATGTATTGGAATTTATCTTGATAGTATCTTAAAATGTCTTCATTTGATGAGAGTAAAATTATAGTGTTAAGTATGATATCATCAAAATCTAATGCGTTGTTTTTGAACAGTTCTTTTTGATATACTTCGTAAATTTGCCCAATAATTTCTAGTCTATAGTCTTCTTTGTAAGCCTTAAGGAACATTTTTGGATTCATCATATTATCCTTTGCCTTACTTATTTCAGCTAAAACGGATTTTGGCTGAAATTTTTCGCTATTAATATTTAGTTTTTTTATGCACTCTGTTATAAGTGATTTTTGGTCTGTTGAATCAAAGACAACGAAGTTTTTTTCGTATCCAATACGCTGGATATCACGCCTTAAGATCCTCATGCAAATTGCATGAAATGTACCTATCCAAATACTTTGCCAGCCTGTACCTACTTTTTTTTCTATTCTTTCTTTCATCTCTTTTGCAGCTTTATTTGTAAATGTGAATGCTAAGATGTTTGATGGATGAACGTTATTTTCATTAATTAGGTATGCTATTCTATGTGTCAAAACATTTGTTTTACCGCTTCCAGCACCCGCTAGTATTAAAAGAGGTCCCTTGGTTGTTATAACTGCTTGTCTTTGCATTTGGTTAAGTGAATCTAAAAAACTCATAAATTTCCTCCTAGGTAAAAATAGTAGACGCATTCATCGAAGAATGCATCTACTATTATAGTTTATAAATGTAATTGTGTGAACCTTTTTTTATTCTTCTGGCTCAATTAAGCCAAAATTACCATCATGCCTTTAGTAGAGAACGTTTATTTGTTCTGTGTTAGCATTGGTAAACATCATAAAGTCGTCTTCTGTAAGCTGAAATTGCATTGCGGCTTCGTCTAATGCCATAGGCTTTACAGCGTACCTTTTAGTCCTAATGATTTTAGGGTTATTGTCTTCAGATTCGACTGATTCGTTTTGTTCTTCAAATAAAATACTAGGTGTTTTTATTTTATTATCATGATTTTTCTTTGTGGATCTTGTTTTATGTTTTTTAATTTGTCTTTCTAAAGTATCAACAACTTTGTCTATTGAGTGATACATATCTTCGTGGGACTCAACAGCCTTAAAAATTGATTTGTTATGAGGTATCGTAACCTCAATTGTTTGATCAGTTTTTTGAACACTCATAACCGCATTAACCTTGGTATCAGGATAAAAAAACTTGTCTAATTTCCCGATTTTTTCTTCAATTTTATCTCTTAGAGCATCTGTTACTTCAATATTTTTTCCGCTGATAATAAATTTCATAAACGCCATCTCCTTTCAAAGCCAATAATAATGTTATTCTTACGTTTGCATAACTAACACTTAAAGGGCGAGCGATATTTACCCCTACATTATATCATTCTACATTAAAGACAACAACCCTTTAATTAGCAAGGATTTTTTTGTAATTAGAAATTAAAATTTAACGTGATGTCGTTTTTCTTATTCCTAGTCATCAATCACCCGTGTGAACAGTAATCGCGTGAAAACCTGTGTTATATTGCCACTTTTTTAATCTTGACTTAAGTTAGTTTTTTTTGGTATACTGTCAGAAAGTTTAGGTTGAATAGTTTGGGGGTATTTTTTAATGAAAAGGACTACTGTAAAGTTGATTGCATTAGTAACCGCATTCTTGTTTTTAGCTGTTACACTATTGGGGTCGGCTTATATGCTTTTTTCTGGAATGTTTTAGAAAAATCAAAGGTTTACTTGTAATTTTTGTATTTAGTGAATATAATTTAGTAGAAGTTGTTTTAATAAAATTTTCTTTGAGAAGATTATTTAAGTGATCGTTTTTTATATACTAAAACTAGGAGTTGTTAAAATGGGGAATTTATTTGGTACTGATGGGGTTCGTGGTGTTGCTAATAAGGAATTGACAGCACAACTTGCATTTAAAATTGGTATGGCTGGGGCGCATATTTTAAAATCTGATAGTGAGAGAAAACCAAAGATTGTAGTTGGAATGGATACCCGTATATCGGGCGGAATGATTGAGTCTGCTTTGATTTCGGGTATTTGTTCAGTTGGGGCTAATGTAATATCGGTAGGGGTAATGCCAACACCAGCTATAGCTTATTTAACTAAATATAGTGGAGCTGATGCAGGTATTGTTATTTCAGCGTCCCACAATCCTTTCGAGTTTAATGGCATAAAGTTTTTTAATAGTAAGGGGTATAAACTTGATGATAGTCTAGAGGAAAAAATTGAAGAGCTTGTCTTAGATGATTGCAAGAAAGTTTCAGTTGCAGTTGGAAAAGATATCGGTTGGAAGCGATACGATAATGATGCGTCTTTGCTTTATGAAGATTTTTTAAAGCAAAAGATTTCTTCTGGATTTGATGGATTAAAGATTGCTGTTGATTGTGCAAATGGGGCTACATTTAAGATTGCACCTAAAGTGTTAAAGGATTTAGGCGCAAATGTACTCGTTTTATCCGATAAACCAAATGGAATAAATATTAACAAGGATTGTGGTTCTACACATATGAAAGAATTGCAAGAGTTTGTGGTAAAAAATGAGTGTGATTTAGGGTTAGCTTTTGACGGTGATGGAGATAGGGTTTTAGCAGTGGATGAATTAGGAAGGATTGTAGATGGGGATAAGATTATGGCTATTATGGCTCTTGACTTAAAGAATAAGGGGAATTTACCTAAGAATACAGTTGTTGCTACAGTTATGAGTAATTTAGGATTGGATTTATTCGCAAGAGAACATGGTATTGACATTCAAAAGACTAAGGTTGGGGATAGATATGTTTTAGAAAATATGTTGGAAAATGGATTTTCTATTGGTGGAGAACAGTCAGGGCACATTATATTAACTGAGCATAATACTACAGGAGACGGTCCTTTGACTGGAATTATGTTGTGTGAGGTTTTGAAGAACTCTGGCAAGATTATATCAGAACTTGCAAGCGTTATGGAGGTTTTTCCACAGGTTTTAGAAAATGCAAGAGTGTCTAATTATAAAAAATATAATTATTTAGAGGATGAGGTTATAAAAGACAAATGTAAGGCACTTGAGGATGAATTTGAGGGTGAGGGTCGCGTTTTAATAAGGCCTTCAGGAACAGAGCCCTTGGTTCGTGTCATGATTGAGGGAAAAGATGAAGAGTATATAGAAAAAAGAGCTAAAGAATTGGCAGGTATAATTGAACAAAGGCTTGGATGAGAAATGTAATGCTTAAAAGCCTTAGATAGCTTATAAGCACGTAATTTTTAAGGAGGTTTTAGTATGTGTGGTATCGTGGGTTATGTAGGTGGGAAGGATGCAACGGGTGTTTTGTTAGATGGTCTTAGTAAGTTAGAGTATAGAGGTTATGATTCTGCTGGAGTAGCGGTTTTTTCACAAAATGATCTGCAGGTTGTTAAGTGTAAAGGAAGGTTAAGTTTTCTAGAAGACAAAGTAAAAACACATAAGCTTAGTTCAAATGTTGGGGTTGGTCATACGAGGTGGGCAACACATGGCGAACCAAACGATGTAAACTCACATCCGCATATCAGTTCGGCTGGAACTATTGCAATTGTTCATAATGGCATAATTGAAAATTATATGAAGCTGAAAGAATTTTTGGAGGAAAAAGGGTATTTGTTTTCGTCAGAAACCGATACCGAAGTAGTTGCACATTTGATTGAGAATTATTATGAGGGTGATCTTGTGGATGCGGTTTTAAGGAGTTTAGCCGACATTGAGGGTTCATATGCTCTGGGAGTTATTTCGAAAGATTCTCCAAATGAGTTTGTTGCGGCAAGAAAGGATAGCCCGTTGGTGGTTGGACTTGGTGAAGGTGAGAATTTTATTGCGTCTGACATACCTGCTATTTTGGAGTATACAAGAAAGATTTATATTTTAGAAGATAAGGAAGTTGTTAAGATAAATAAAGATGAAGTTAAGGTTTTTAATCTTTTAGGGGATGAAATTAAAAAGGAAGTATTCAATGTGACCTGGGATGCTCAAGCTGCAGAAAAAGGCGGTTTTGAGCATTTTATGATGAAGGAGATGTGTGAAGAGCCTAAAGTTATAAAAGACACTTTAAACCCAAGGTTAAAGGATAGGGTAGTATCATTAGATAACGTAGATTTTAGCGAAGAATTTGTTAAGGGAATAGAAAAAATATATATTGTTGCTTGCGGTACTGCATATCATGCGGGAGTGGTTGGGAAATATTTAATAGAAAAATTTGCCAGAATTCCAGTTGAGGTTGATGTAGCATCGGAGTTTAGGTATAGAAATCCTCTTATAAATGACAAGTCGCTTGCTATTATTATAAGTCAGTCGGGAGAGACTTTAGATACGTTATTTGCATTAAGAGAATCAAAGGCAAGGGGTGCAAAGGTATTATCTATCGTAAATGTAGTTGGAAGCTCTATTGCAAGAGACTCAGATAATGTTCTATATACTTGGGCAGGGCCTGAGATTGCTGTTGCATCTACAAAGGCATATAATACACAGTTATCTGCAATATATTTAGTTACATTGGATTTGGCGCGTAAGCGAGTTGGAATGCAAGGACAAAAGTATGACGAGCTTATATCGCAGTTAAGGGAAGTTCCTGGCATGTTAGAGAGTGTTCTTTCAAATAAAGAGATTATTCAAAAGTTTGCCGCGGAGCATTATAACGCAAAAAGTATATTCTTTATTGGTAGAGGCTTAGATTATGCACTCTCTATGGAGGGGTCTTTGAAATTAAAAGAAATATCATATATTCATTCTGAAGCGTATGCTGGTGGAGAGTTAAAGCATGGTACGATAGCACTTATTGAAGAGGGAACTCTAGTTGTTTGTCCTATGACGCAAGAAGACTTACTTGAGAAGATGATTAGTAATATACGTGAAGTTAAGGCTAGGGGTGCTGTTGTTATGGCGATTACACAAGAAAGAAATAAGGATGTTGCAAAAGTTGCTGATACAGTGGTGACGATTCCTGATATAGCGCCTGAATTAGCACCTGTTATTGGTGTTACGCCATTACAGTTGTTTGCTTATTATATGGCGGTAGGAAAGGGCTGTGATGTTGACAAACCAAGGAATCTAGCTAAGTCTGTTACTGTTGAGTAGAGAAGAATCTTGCTAAAGGGAGGTAAAAATGGCTTTTTTTACAAATAAAGAACTTAAAAGTAAAACTATTTATTCAATTTATGTTAGAAATCATAGTAGTCAAGGTGATTTTAGTGGAGTGTTAACAGATTTAGATAGAATAAAGGATTTGGGGGTTGATATTATTTGGCTACTTCCAATACATCCTATAGGGGTTAAGAATAAAAAGGGCGCATTGGGATGTCCATATTCAATTTCAGACTATAGAGATGTAAATCCTGAATATGGAACTTTGGATGATTTTAAAAAACTTATTAATGGTGTGCATGAACGAGGAATGAAGCTTATGATTGACGTTGTTTATAATCATACTTCGCATGATTCTATTTTAGTTAAAGAACACCCAGAGTACTTTTATAAAAAAATTGATGGTGTGATGGGAAATAAGTGTGGGGATTGGACGGATATTGTAGATCTAGACTATGCTAATAAAGAGTTATGGGAGTATCAGCTTAAAACTTTAAGATATTGGGCAGAACTTGGGATTGATGGGGTTAGGTGTGATGTAGCCTCTTTGGTGCCTTTAGAGTTTTGGGAAGAGGCAAGAGAGCAGATAAATGCTATAA
>CAZTHU010000012.1:0-16065 GCA_964613575.1 uncultured Eubacteriales bacterium
GATACAATGTTTTAAAGGGTAGGTTTTTAGAACTTGTCACAAGACATGTTTTACTTAGAGCATCTGGTCAAACTATAGTCGGCGATCTTTTAGGCGTTCCAACCGATGTTACCTTCCCTCATTTTAGCTGGATTAACACAATGCAAGTTAAAGCTCAAAACACCGATTCATACCAAATAGATGTAGTCGCAAAAGAAAATCCTCCTGCTAACAGGTACTATCTTTGCGAGTGTAAGTATAAAAAGACGAAAATGACTATGACTGATGTTAAAAAGCTAGAAAAAGCAAAAAATGTGTTTTTAAAAAGCCAAAGAGAGATGTATAAATCACAAATAGAAGATCCTCAAATCATCCTGTGGTATATATCTAGCGGTGGCTTTAACAAAAACGTCATAGACTATCTACAAACAAAGGAAAATGTCTACTTCTCAGACTATACGCAAATAAACAAACTATTTCGTGACTTTGGCAGTGGCTACGATATCCCAGTTGAATAAATAAGACAGTCGAAACGTCCCCCTGTCTTCTAATTCCCAAAATATTGACACATGATTTGCTTAGATGATATACTCTCGATAATGTTAAGCATTTTGTAGGAGATGATTTTTTTGGTGGCTTCCGACTTTGACTATTGTCTACCACAAGAGTTAATCGCTCAAACACCATTGCCTGAGCGAGACAGCTCTAGACTTCTTGTGTTAGACAAAAATAGTGGTAAAATAATGCATAAAAGCTTTACTAACATAGTAGATTATTTACAAGAGGGAGACTGTCTTGTTTTAAATGACACTAAGGTTTTGCCTGCCCGTATATTAGGCTACAAACCAGATACTGGCGCAAAAATTGAATTCCTGCTTTTAAAAAAAACATCACCAGATGTTTGGGAGGTCATATTAAAACCTGGAAAAAAAGCAAAGGTAGGCAGTCGCTTTAGTTTTGGGGAAGGAAAACTCTTAGCTGAGGTTCTTGAACTTTTAGATGATGGAAAAAGACTTGTTAAATTTAGTTATAATGGGGTTTTTGAGGAAATTTTAGATGAAATTGGAATCATGCCACTACCACCTTACATAGTAGAAGAGTTAAACGATAAAAACCGCTACCAAACAGTTTATGCACACAATGAAGGTTCAGCTGCTGCTCCTACCGCAGGGTTACACTTTACTAATGACTTGCTTACAAAAATACAAAGCATGGGCGTTAATATAGCTTACCTTACTCTACATGTTGGGCTTGGAACATTTAGACCCGTTAAGGCTGAGAATATCAAAGAACACAAAATGCACTCTGAAAGCTTTTCTATAAGTAAAGATGCATGCGATAAAATAAATAAAGCTAAAAAAGACAAAAAAAAGGTTATAACAGTTGGCACTACATCTGTAAGGGTTTTAGAAACAGCCTCTAACACAGAGGGACTAATAACACCCATGCACGGCGAAACAGATATATTTATATATCCTGGCTATAGATTTAAATGTGTAGAAACACTTGTTACAAATTTTCACCTGCCTCAATCTACGCTAGTTATGCTAGTAAGCGCACTAGCTAGTAAAGAAAATATTTTAAAAGCATACAATGAGGCAGTTAAACAAAAATATAGATTTTTTAGCTTTGGAGACGCAATGCTAATAATTTAGAGGAGGCAATAATGTCGGACGCAGTAAAGTATGAACTAATAAAAACATGTAAACATACAAAAGCAAGAATAGGAAAACTACATACTCCCCATGGCGAAATCCCAACACCTATATTTATGCCAGTTGGCACACAAGCTACCGTTAAAGCTATGGCACCGCATGAATTAGAAGATATAGAAGCAAAAATTATTTTAAGCAACACCTACCATCTGTATATGCGCCCAGGAAGTGAAATCGTAAAGCAAGCAGGAGGTCTTCACAAGTTTATGAACTGGGATAAACCAATTTTAACAGATAGTGGTGGTTTTCAAGTCTTTAGCTTAGCAGATCTAAGGAATATAAAAGAAGAAGGGGTTACTTTTAAATCACATATTGATGGCTCTAAGCACTTTATCTCACCAGAGTATGCCATGAGAATACAAAATGACTTAGGCTCAGATATCATAATGGCATTTGATGAGTGTACACCATATCCTGCAGAGTACGAATACGCAAAAAAGAGTCTAGAACGAACTACCAGATGGGCAAAAAGATGTAAAGAGGCTCATAAAAACACAACAACACAATCCTTGTTTGGAATAGTACAGGGCGGAATGTATGAAGATTTACGGGTTCAAAGTACAAAAGAAATTGTTGATTTAGATTTTCCAGGTTATGCCATAGGGGGCTTAAGTGTTGGAGAAAGTTCCGATTTAATGTATAATATGCTTGATGTAACAATTCCTCACCTGCCAGAAGAAAAGGCTAGGTATTTAATGGGAGTAGGAACCCCAGACTACCTTATAGAGTCTGTAATTAGGGGTGTAGACATGTTTGATTGTGTTCTGCCTAGTAGAATTGCTAGAAATGGAACTGTTTTGACAAGCAGGGGAAGACTTATTGTAAGAGATAAAAAGTACGAAAAAGACTTTACACCTTTAGACGAATCCTGCGATTGCTACGTTTGTAAAAATTATACTAAGGCATACATACGACACCTAATAAAGGCGGACGAAGTGCTAGGCATAAGACTTACCACATGGCACAACCTAAGATTTTTAATAAATCTTATGCAAGATGTAAGAACGGCAATACTAGATGACAGACTTTTAGAGTTTAGAGAAAACTTTTACCAAAACTTTGGTTATAACAATAAAAAATAAGCCTAAAACCCAAATAATATTTTAATTGGGTTTTAGACTAATTAATAACAATAATATTATTATTTTAAGAAGGGAATGATTTACATGTATGCAACAGCCGTTGAAAGCTTTTCACCATTACTATTTCCATTAGTTTTAATCGTAATTATGTATCTTATGATTTTTCTTCCGCAGAAAAAAAGGGAAAAGAAAACAAAACTTATGCTTGATTCTCTGCAAGAAGGAAACCAAGTAGTTACAATTGGTGGTTTAGTTGGAAAAATACTACACATTCAAGATGAAGAAATAACAATTGAAAGTGGTATTGAAAAAACAAAATTTACTATCATGAAATGGTCAATTAAGGAACTGGTAGGTTAGGAGACAGTTGGTTAGGAGACAGTTGGTCAGTTGGTCGGTTGGTCGGTTGGTCAGGAAAAACATTAAATAGGGTATTCCTTTGCAGAGCTCTGGCAAACAGAAATCTTTGCAAAGAGATACCCTATATTTATTTAATACTCTAAGGCTGCTTTTCCTGACCAACTGTCCAACTGACCAACTGTCCAACTAACCAACTAACCAACCAACCAACTAACCAACTAACCAACTAACCAACTAACCAACTGACCAACTGACCAACTAACCAACTATCTCCTGACCAACTGTCCAACTGACCAACTGACCAACTGTCCAACTGACCAACTGACCAACTGACCAACTAACCAACTAACCACCTTTCCAACTACTCCACCACTTCCATATGTTCAAACATCACTCTCCCCGTTGGATGAGTTCTAAAATTTCGGATATTCGAACCATAAGCAAATGTTCTTGAAAGCTCAAACATAGGTATGATAACAGCATCTTCTTTTAAAAGTTCTTGTATTTTTTTGTACACTTCATCTCTTTCTACACCATTAGGCAAGCTATAGCCTTTTTTTGCAAGGTTTTCTAACTCTTGATTAAAATACTTACTTACATTTGCTTCAGGATTGCTTTGATCAAGGAATCCTATTAATGAATTAGGGTCAGGATTCTCCCATCTCCAACCAAACATCAAAACATCATAATTGCCCTCATTTAGACGTGCTTTAAATTGCGAGCTATACAAATCACCAATAAACTCCGCTTCAAATCCCACCCTGTCAAGGCTTCTTGCAATTTCATGATTAAATGAATTATTATTAAAAATGGTATCTATAATTGTAACGCGTGTATTTTCTGCTACACTTGAAAAACTTTGAGCCTTTTCTACATCGAAAGGGTAAAAGGCAAGTGAGCTATCAAAGCCTTTTAGTTCACCAGGCAAATACGAATTCTTTAAAATCGCAACATCCGCATACTCATCCTCGTACAATTGTGCCCTGTTAATTGCATGTGCTACTGCAAGTCTATTGCTTAAATCATTAAAGGGAGGTCTTGAGCAGTTAAGTGCTATAAACCCTGACATAAGCATATCTGCTTGATAGTAATTTATGTCATCACCCAATTGACGTGGTCTATCTAGATCAACAACATCAAGCTCCTTATTTCTTAACATTGTTCCCGCTGAATCTGTTGAAAAAACGTCCATCCTAAAATCTATTTTATCTATTCTAGGTTTACGAGACCAATAATTCGAATTTTTCTCTAAAACAATATTTGTCCCCTCATTCCACTGTGAAAACTTAAAAGGACCCGTTCCAATAGGATTATCATTTACATCTAACCCCTCTTTTATAACTCTTGGGCTTACAATAGGTGTAAATTTACTCATAGCAAGTGTTGATAAAAACGGGGTATAATTATGATTTAAAACAAAATTAACAGTATACTGATCTTCTTTCTCCACACTTTCTATTACTTCCACAAATTTTTTATTCCATTGACTTGAGTTAGAATACATTTGGCGTAGCCTATCAAAGTTTTTCACGACTACATCTGCATCAAAATAGCTATCATCATGAAAGTAAACTCCTCGTCTTAGAGAAAACGTATACTCTAATCCATCATCACTTACCGTCCAACTTTCAGCTAAGGCAGGCCTTATAGTTACATTACTATCATCAAATCTCACAAGACCTTCATAGATATTTGAAGTAACAAGAGTCGTTATAGCGTCAACATCAACTATTGGATCTAAAGACAAAGGTTCGTTTTTAAGCTGAAAACTCACTATCTTTTCGGTCTCTTGAGTTTCTCCTTCATTGCTACCTTCCGTTACTCCATTTTTTAGCTCGTTCTTAGCATCTTGTTCATCATCATCTTTGCTACAACCTAAAAATGCCCCTATACTAAACGCTAAAACCAACCCCAACACCAAAACCCTACTCATACTCTTTTTCATCATACACCACCCTATTCTTTCCTGATTTTTTAGCTTTATAAAGATTTTCATCTGCACGCTTAATAATAGGTTCAATAGTCTTTTCTTGTGCTAAATTAGTTGATAACCCTACACTTACCGTAACTTTCAAAGTTTTACCATCTCCAATATCTATTTGCGAAGCCTCTATTTTTTTTCTTATATCCTCTGCAATCTCAAAAACCTCTGTGCCACCCAAACATCCCACAATAAACTCCTCTCCACCAAACCTTCCAAGCAAAACATTACTACTACTAACACGCTTTAAAACCCTGCCAATTTCCTTTAATGTTTCGTCACCTATCCCATGACCATACGTATCATTAATACTTTTAAAATTATCAATATCCATCATAATAATACTGTACCTGAGTTTATTAAATAAAGCATGGTTATATGCTGCTAATGCCTTTTCAAAAAAGTTCCTTCTATTATTAAGCCCCGTAAGAGCATCTACCGTTGCAAGTGTTTTTACTCTTCCATAGAGTTTAGAGTTTTCTATAAAAGCCGCAACATGCCCTATAATTGCTTTTATAACATTTATACTAGACTCTTCTAAAGGCAAGTATTTATACTCACAAACACTTATAATTCCATGCAATTTTTCGTTATAATAGATAGGAAAATGCCTCCATGGTGTTTTACTTTTTATCCCCTTATTCTTGATATTTTCAATAATCTTCTTGTAGTTATTTCTTACCGCAAACCTTACAGCTTTTTTGATATAAACCTCATCCATATTTTCTAAGAAACTTGCTAATAGTTCATCTCTTTCTTCTTTTGACTCAATTCCTACAAACTTCATCCCATCCTCTAACATAATACATCCAGCGCTTTTTTCAAACCCAAAATAGCTTTGTATTCTACTTGTAACAAGTGATAAAGCCTTTGAAGTATTAAGTGTTTTAGACACTTCACTTGCAACCTCAGTTAACATCTCCGAGAACATTCTTCTTTGTTTTTCATCTTTAAGCGTCTTAGCTTTCTCTAACGCCACTCTAACCCCTCTTCTAAGTCCTAATAAATTCCTACATCTTGCCTTTAAAACCTCTTTATCATAAGGCTTAACAACATAATCGTTTGTACCAGCACTAAACCCTTCCAATATATCCCTTCCCTGAGTTTTTGCTGTAACCATAACAATAGGTAGCTCATAATGACTAAATTTACCTCTAATGCGTTTTGTTGCCTCGATTCCAGACATAACAGGCATCATAACATCCATAATCACAAGATCAATATCACTTTCTTTTTCCACCATTTTAACAGCCTCTAGGCCATTTTCAGCAATTAAAACAGTAAAATTAATCTCTGAAATAAACATATCCGTCAAAGCAGTTCTATCTTTACTGTTATCATCTACAATTAATATCTTGTAATTATACTGAACTGGATTTATGCTAACATCGCTAGAATCACTATCTTGATCATTTTCAACTCCATCCCTTTTAATACCTACAATATATTGAGAATGATCTGATAAATTCCCACTAGAAATACCTAAAGCTTCTTTCTTATCAGAAATCGGAAGACTAAATCTACATACCGAACCTTCTTCCACCACAGAATCTATTGATATTTCACCACCCATTAAATCAATTAAGTTTTTTGCTATAGCAAGCCCTATTCCTGTTCCCTTTCCTTGTTTTTGATTATTTTTATCCGATTCAACTCGTACAAATTCTTCAAAAATATGCTCTAATTTTTCCTTTGGAATTCCCTCCCCCGTATCTTTCACATAAACCTCCAAAAGTTTTTCCTTAACCTCTGCCCCTAACTCTATCCTGCCATGCCAAGTAAATTTAATTGCATTTCCAACAATATTAAATATTATCTGCTGAAGCCTATGAGGATCCGCCTCTATTAAAGGTAAGGTACCATCTACATTGTTAATTAACCTAAGATTTTTCTCTTTTGCCAACGTCTCTAGCGTTCCTAGACAATCATCTAAAACATCTTTGAAATTTAAAGTTGCAGTTTCTATTGTGAACTCACCCTTATTCATAAGCGTTAAATCTAAAATATCATCTGCCATTTTTAACAATCTTTTAGAACTGTTTAAAACTATCATTATATTACTTCTAGCTTTTTCTGACATTTTACCAAAAGCGCCACCGTTAAATGAATTACAAATACCAATTATTCCATTTAATGGAGTCCTTAATTCATGTGAAGTGTTTACAAAAAATCCAGCCTTTAGCTCTTCGACTTTTTCGAGCTTTTCTATAAACAATTTTTGACGTTGTATTATTTTTTCTTGCTTAGCCAACTTCCTTTTAAAAACATGGACTATTATTAGTATGACAAGTATTACAAACATCACAAAAACAATATAAGCCCTAAGCGAATTTAGTATATGTAGTACTTCATCAATTAAATTCATCATCATCAAAGATCACCCTATTCTTTCCTGAACTTTTTGCAGTATATAATTTTTCATCTGCTCTCTTTATAATAGCTTCCATGCTTTCGCCCTCAGTTATAACAGTAGAAACCCCTACACTTACTGTCACTTTTATTTTTTCTCCATTTCCTGCATCTATTTCTGCTGATTCTACCATTTTTCTTATCTTTTCAGCAAGCTTTAAAACCTCCTTACCTCCCATATAAGCAACAATAAATTCTTCTCCACCAAATCTTCCAAGCACTATATTATCATTTCCAATACTCTTTAACACTCCCCCAATTTTCTTTAGCGTTTCATCACCTACGCCGTGTCCATATGTATCATTAATATTTTTAAAATTATCAATATCCATCATAATAATATTAAATCTAATATTTTCTTGCAAGGCATTCTCGTACGCTACACTCACCTTATCAAAAAAGTGTCTTCTACTGTTTAATCCAGTAAGCGAATCTACCGTTGCTAAGCTCTTTACCCTGCCATATAATTTTGAGTTTTCTATAGATGCTGCAACATGGCTTATGATACCCTTTACAACATTTTTATTTACATCATCTAACGGAAAGCTTTTATCCTCAGAAACACTAATAATTCCATGTAACCTCTCGCTATAAACTATAGGAAAATGTATCCACTTCCTACTACTTTTAAAACCTTGCTTTCTCACGGTTTCAATATTCTCTCTATAATTTCCAGTCATTGCAAACTTTAGCACACTTTTTACAAAGTCCTTCTCTGAATTTTCTAAAAAGCTTGCCAATATTTCATCTCTTTCCTGCTTGTTTTCTAAACCAACAAATTTTATTCCGCCCTCTACCATAATACATCCTACGCTTTTTTCAAAGTTAAAATAATTTTGCATTCTACTTGTTACAAGCGACAAAACCTTAGATGTATTAAGGGTTTTTGAAATCTCATTGGCTATATCTACCAGCATCTCTGAAAATATACGTTTTTGCTTTTCACCCTTAAGGCTATTGGCCGTCTCTAGAGCAACCTTAACACCTCTTTTAAGGCCTAACAGATTTCTACTTCTCACCTTTAAAATCTCTCTATCATATGGCTTAGAAAGATAATCATTAGCACCTGCACTAAAACCTTCTAAGATGTCCTTAACCTGATCCTTTGCCGTAAGCATTAAAATTGGCAATTCATAATGACTATATTTACTACGTATACGTTTAGTTGCATCAATACCCGACATTCTCGGCATCATTACATCCATTAGGATAAGGTCAAGATCCTCTTCTTTTTCAACAACCTCTATAGCCTCCACCCCATCAGCTGCATTGAGGATTATAAAATTCCCTTCTGCTGTAAATCTATTATTTAAATCTACTCTATTAATTGTCTCGTCATCTACTATCAAAATTTTATATTTATACTTATCCGACTTAAAAGATTCTGCTTCAGAGAATTCAGGAGCTTTAGAATCTATTACAACATCATTAACATCTAAATCCTCTAAAACATACCCAGAATAATCTACTACTTTATTTTGTTCATTATCCTCAACATGTTTTTTATCTGAAATAGGTAAGCTAAATCTAAACACAGAACCTTCTCCAACCTTAGATTCTACACTTAACTCCCCTCCCATTAATTCAACTAAATTCTTTGTTATCGCAAGTCCAAGTCCTGTTCCTGGAGAATCTTTTGTGTTTGACGCATCAACCTGGACAAACTCTTTAAAAATATGTTCTAGCTTTTCTTTAGGTATCCCTCTACCTGTATCTTTAACATAGATCTCCAAAAGTTTTCCTTTAACCTTTGACCCTATCTCGATATTTCCTTGTGAAGTAAATT
This sequence comes from uncultured Eubacteriales bacterium, assembly GCA_964613575.1. Classification (GTDB taxonomy): domain Bacteria; phylum Bacillota; class Clostridia; order CAZTHU01; family CAZTHU01; genus CAZTHU01. The sequence goes on from CAZTHU010000012.1 coordinate 9,313, forward strand.
TAATTGCATTTCCCACAATATTAAAGATTATTTGCTGTATTCTTTGAGGATCCGCCTCAACCAGTGGTAACATATTATCAACATTATCAATAATTTCAAGATTTTTATGTTTTGACAATGATTCTAATGTAACAAAACACTCATCTAAAATATTCCTAAAGTTTAAAGTTGTAGTCTCTATGGTAAATTCACCCTTATTCATAACCGATAAATCTAAAATATCATTTACCATCTTGAGTAATCTTTTCGAGCTGTTTAAAACAACGTTTATGTTATTTTTAGCCTTTTGAGGCAATTCTCCAAAAAGTCCATCCCTTAGCGTTTCAGATATACCTATAATTCCATTCAAAGGCGTCCTTAATTCATGTGAAGTATTTGCTAAAAAATCATCCTTCATTTTATCAAGTTTTTGGAGATTTTCAACAAGTAATTTCTGACGTTTTATCTCTTTTTCTTGCAAAGACGTCTTAACCTTAACAAAAGTAACAATCCCACCTACTATAATTATCACATAAATTGTATAAGCCCACCATGTTCTTAATGGATGTGGTTTAACAGTTATCTCAAGTTGCGCTCCTAAATCATTCCAAACACCCGCAAAATTCCTTCCAATCACACTAAATTCGTAGTTTCCAGGCCCTAAATTAGTATAAGATGCAAAATTTCTATTTCCAGCATCGACACGTTCTACATCCACTCCCTCTAGTTGATACTCATACTGATTTGTTTCAGGCAATGTATAATCTAGGGTTGCAAACTCAATTGTAAGTGTATTATTTTGGTGATTCAACCCAATCTCACTACCTCTTTCAACCTCTATCCCATCTAGATATACATTCGTTATAGTAATTGGCGATCTACTATAAAAATCCTCTATGTCCATTGAATGAAAGCTATTAAACCCATTATCCCCACCAAAAAACATTTTACCATCATCACTAATAAAGAAAGCCCCATGATTAAACTGATTATTTTGAAGTCCATTTGTTCTAGTATACCTTCTAATATTTTCATTTTGTGTGTTAAATCTATAAATCCCTCTATTAGAGCTAATCCATAAGATATCTTCATAACCCAACACACCATATATAGTATCAACCTCAATTCCATTTTGACTGTCATAGATTATAAAGCCATCACCATTTCGTTCTAGTCTTTGTAATACACCATCTGCAGTCCCAACCCATAAAAAGGACCTTCCATCTTGCCATATAGTATTTACTCTATCATTCGATAAAGAATCCTCCCTATCAGAACTGCTCCTATACTGCTTAAAAGTACCACTTTCTCTATCTAGCCTATTAAGACCTGAATCCGTACCTATCCAAGCAAAATCATCCTTATCTATGAATATACTTCTAATATTTGTACTAGTAATCTCATCTCGCCCACTCCCAGCATTCTCAATTTTTTCCACAGTACCATTTTTATAATCTAAAATATTTAGCCCCCTAGTTGTTCCTACATATAATAGATTATTTGAATCTACGGCCAACGCAGTTATATGATCTCCACTTAACTTCATACCTTCTGTTCTAGATGATATGCGTTCAAAGCTAGATGTTTCATGATCAAACCTATTTAATCCAGCATTCCTTGTTCCAACCCAAACACCATCTTTATCATAAGCAATAGAGGTGATATGATCAGCACTTAAGCTAGCACTATCTGTTGGCTCATTTCTATAATTTATATAGACACCAGATTCATTTTGATACTTACTAAGCCCAACCCGCGAACCTATCCATAAATTCCCTTTACTATCTTTACTAATTGCTGTTACATTATCATTTAATAAAGATGAACTCCGCTCTGGCATTCTCTTAGTATGGTTAAAAATATTTTCATATCTACTTATAAGATTAACCTCTCCATTCATGCCAATCCAAATATTTCCCCCTTCATCTGCAAACACCGAATTCACTCTATTTCCACTAATAGAAAATGGATTCGAATTATCATATTTATAAATCTCAAAACGCTGTGAATCTATATTAAAACGCTGGAGACCTTCACCCCATGTACCTAAGAATATATCTCCATTTTTGGCTTTCGTTAAGTCTGTTATCCGGGTTGAGCTAATGGTATTTTCTCTATCAAATACATTTGCATAACTCGTGAATTCATCCTCATTTATATCTAATCTATAAAACCCATTTTCACTTGCAATCCAAGCAATATTATCCTCGTCAAACTCAATAGAGTTTACCCTGCTATTTGGAGCACCTGTCCACCCTATATAACTTTTCATCATCTCTTTAGAAATATCGTAGTAAATAACGCCATCATCTGTTCCAATTAAAATATTGCCATCCTTATCCTCCGCAATTTTCCTGACCCCTTGAATAGATGCACCAACCGTAATATCCATTTGCACACCCACACTTACTACCTCATCTTTATTAACTTTATACATATACAAAACTTCTTGGGTTCCTATCCAAAGATTATCATTTGCACCATAAAAAACACTCAAAATCTCATCACTTGGTAAGTCTTCGTTCTCCACTTTTTCAAATTCATAGCTTATTAAATCAAATTTAAATATATCACCTTTATTTGTTCCAATCCAAAAATTATCATCCTTTCCATGGTCTACAGAAGAAATTTCACCATCAAACCCCTCTATTGTTAATATTTTCTGGTTATTTCCGTCATATCTAACAATCCCTCTAGGTGTTACAAACCAAACAAAACCTTCACTATCTTGCAAAAAAGAAATAATTTGAGCATTCTCAATACTTGTACCTACTCCTACCGATATAGTTTCAGCGTTTATGTTATTTCCCATAAACCCATAGCCCACCAAGCTTGCTTTAATAAATACAAGCAAGCCCAATAAAAATAAAATTATATAGTTTTTAATTAGGTTTTTATGATACATAGGCAGAATCGACTCCCGTTTTTTAAATTTACACATATAATCACTTATATACTATATTTATACAAACAAGAGTCATTTTCCTTCTTTTTTTAATAAAATAAATAAAAATTTGGTAAGGGTTGCATCCTTAAGTGCGTTTGAAATATTTACTGACCTATGTATGTACCTGGGAAATAGTGCATCAGTATTTCATCATACGAAGATCCTTCATTTGCCATTGCAATAGCACCATTTTGACTCAAACCAATTCCATGCCCCCAACCTCTTCCAACAAATTCAAATTTGCTTGGGTAAATATCTATTGATTTAAGATCTGTTCCATCAAAAACATTCACAGGCTCGGTTATATTTGATTTTCCATTTGCTGATAAAACATTTAAATTTGCGAGCGAACTCTCAACAGTTTCCTTACTTGAGGCTATATTAACACGATTATCCATTATAATCTCATAGCTTTGGCTTGGCAGGTTAAAAGTGTTTCTTGTACTTGATCTAGAAATAGTATGCTTATCATCTTTTCCTATTATTTCTAAATTCAATACCCTCCCCGCTTCACTACTAAGCTTTACATTCAAGTCTAAAAGCTTACCAACTCTTATTCCCCTACTAGAGAGCATATTCTCAATCTCATCATAGCTTTTTTTAACTGTCCAGGTATAATTATAGGTTGTATCTGTCTCAAAACTACTATCTACAGCCTTTAAATATGGGAAACTACCTCCCCAAACATTCTCAACATTTTCTGTCATAGTACCACCCGTTGAACTAAAATAAAAAACCGCTGCATTAGACCCTTCATATTTGAGCAAAAGACCCTTGGTTTCATCAACACCCTTGTTAGTATTTTCTGACTCTCCAAACACACCTCTATAAACTTGGGAATAAACAGTATTGCAAAGATCAAAATTCTCACTTTCATACTTTCTCATAGAATTATATACATAATTTCTAGCTGCAATTGCCTGTGCTTTTATCGCCTCAATTGGAACAGAACCACCTATCTCATAAGGTACCACACCATATAAATACTCCTCTATAGGAAGAATATTTACTAATACAAAATTACCATTATCCAGCCTATATGTCGAAAAACTCCCTCTATAAACCCGCTCTTCATTTTGATTATACCTTAATAAGCTATCCCCATCCGGATAAATAGATAACTCATAATCTGGAACATAAAACAACAAAAGAGGGTCTAGCTCATTATCTAAAACAAGTAGTCGCTTTTTTTGTGAATCTATAACATCGAAACTTACGTCCTCATAACGCTCTTGTAAGTCTTTAATCTTCTCCAAGGCATTTTCTACTTCTTTAAAGGGTCCTATAACAAAATTATACCTACCATCAAAGTAATAAAAAACATCTATCCCCATTTGCTTATAAACCCATAGAAAATCTTGTGCCTCTTCAAAATCACCCGTAGACTCCCCAACCTTAATATACTTATTTGGAATAAATTCTCCATTAGAATCTTGCAAGCTAAAATCACTACCCTTATCATTATAATAAACATCCTTTGTAACAGTAACAGGGCTTTCATCTTCATGATTATATATAATATGCTTAGATGGAAATTGCTCATAAGACCACTCTTCAATTAACGAAAAAACAAGTCCCTGCGTTGAATCTACTTGATAAAAGTCCGCAGAATTTCTTCTATGTAAAAGGCCTGTCCTAATCTTATCTACCTCTTCCTTAGCATGGGCAAAATTTGAAAACACAAACAAAATACTAAATATCAAAGCAATCAAAAATGGAATTTTAAACTTCATAAAAACCGCCTCCAATTAAATTTGCTGTCAGTATTGTCTCACGAATTATCTATAAAATCAATTAAAATCTATGGCAAAATAATCATAATTGTTATATACTATCTATACTGTTCAATAAAATCTTTTCTACGTACTTTGTGTATTATTTGAAAAGGTTTTGCATACACATATACTGTGTTATAATGTATATCGTACATGCTAGAGTAAATGGTAAGCCCTTTATAAAAACTAGCAAATATATTAAGTGGCGCAATTCATCTCACGACTAAAGTCACGAGAATTCTTGCGTAGATTTTTAAAAACTTTTTAGGAGGTGGGCATTAAATTGAAAAAATTACGATTGGCAATAGTAGGAGCTACTGGAATGGTAGGAAGAGCATTTATAAAAGTATTAGAAGAAAGAGAGCTACCTATCTTTGATATTTTCTTTTTTTCATCTAAACGTTCAGCTGGTAGCACGTTAACATTTAGAGATAAAAGCTATGAGGTACAAGAACTAACCGAAAAATCGTTTGATCAAGGTATAGATATTGCCCTATTTTCCGCGGGCAGTTTTGTCAGCGAAAAATTTGCTCCAATTGCAAAAAAAATGGGGTGCACAGTTATTGATAATAGTAGCTTTTGGAGAATGAACCACGAAGTGCCATTAATTGTACCAGAGGTAAATCCGCAAGATATAAAAAAACACAAGGGAATAATCGCAAACCCAAACTGTTCTACAATACAAGCTGTTGTAGCACTAAAACCACTTCACGAACATTTTGGTATAAAGCGAATAATTTACACAACATTTCAGGCTGTTTCTGGTTCAGGTCTTTCCGGTTTTAAAGATTTAGAAAACGGCCTAAAAGGTGAACCCCCAAAGAATTATCCTCACCAAATTGCAGGAAATATCCTGCCACACATAGATACATTTCTTGACAATGGATACACAAAAGAAGAAATGAAAATGATAAACGAGACAAAGAAGATTTTAAACGACCCTAATCTTAAGATAACAGCAACCACTGCTAGGGTACCTGTATTTAATGGTCATAGTGAATCTATAAATGTAGAATTAGAAAAACCATTCGACCTTGAGCACGTAAAAAAAGTTTTAAAAACTTCTAATGGGATAGTACTACAAGACGATCACAACGCAAATATATATCCAATGCCACTTTACGTATCAGGAAAAGATGAAACATATGTAGGCAGAATAAGAAGGGATGAAAGTGTCGCAAACGGTTTAAATTTGTGGGTTGTTGCCGATAATATTAGAAAGGGAGCAGCTACAAACGCAGTTCAGATAGCACAGGAATTAATCAAATAAATATAAATTAAAAAGGAGCGTATTTCTATGAAAAAACAAATTTTTAAAGGCTGTGGCACAGCATTAGTAACACCGTTTAATCAAGATGAAAGTATTAATTTCAAAAAATTAGAGGAGCTAATAGACTATCAAATAAAAAATAATGCTGATGCAATAATAATCTGTGGAACTACTGGCGAATCTTCTACAATGAGTGAATCAGAACAAAAAGAAACTATAAAATTTGCTGTAGAAAAAGTAAATAAGAGGACTCCCGTCATTGCAGGTACAGGAAGTAATAATACAAAACATGCAATTAACCTAAGTCGTTATGCCCAAGAAGTAGGCGCCGATGCCGTATTAGTGGTAACTCCATACTATAATAAAACATCTCAACAAGGTCTTTACGAACACTATAAAGCAATTTCAAATTCTATAAGCATTCCTGTTGTTTTGTACAACGTCCCATCTAGAACTGGGTTAAATATTGCACCGGAAACTGTAAAAAAGCTTTCTGAAATAGAGAATATCAATTCAATAAAAGAATGCAACCTAGATCAAATGCTTAAGACAAAGAGCCTTTGTGGCGAAGATATAAATATTTATTCAGGAAATGATCATCAAGTATTACCCTGCCTTTCTTACGGTGGGCTAGGAGTTATATCTGTGATGTCTAATATCATTGTAAAAGACGTTCATAAAATGGTAACAGATTTTCATAATGAAAATTTCAAAGATGCTCTAGATATGCAGATAAGAACACAAGAATTAATTAACGGACTAGGTTTAGATGTAAATCCAAT
>CAZTHU010000013.1:0-15886 GCA_964613575.1 uncultured Eubacteriales bacterium
GTTTGAAATTTTTTTCAAAATACTCTTTACAAATCTATCTCAATAAAGTAGACTGAGGGTTTTATTTTTTTTTGACTTTACCGTATTTTTGTAGTATACTTTCTTTTGGAAACCTTAACGGTTTTTGAAAAATTTTACAGTACTTTATTTTGTTTTCGGAGGAGTTTTTATGTATAATATAGGTGACAAAATTGTTTACCCAATGCACGGAGCAGGAATTATAGAGTCTATAGAAGAACGTGAGATTTTAGGTGAAAAGCAAGATTACTATGTTCTAAAAATGCCCGCTAGGGACATGCAGGTAATGATTCCTATAAACAATGTTACACTTGCAGGCATTAGAGAAGTTGTGGATGAAGATGTCTTTGATAAAGTAGTGGAATTATTCCAAGAGAATATGGATCTAGATAGCACAACAGCAAACTGGAATAAAAGATATAGAGAGAATATGACAAAGATAAGAGGTGGCGATATCTTCGAGGTTGCCGATGTTGTAAAATCCTTAATGCTTAGGGATAATCAAAAAGGTCTTTCTACAGGTGAGAAAAAAATGCTAACTAGCGCAAGACAGATATTAATCAGCGAACTGGTACTAGCTAAAAACATCCCTGAAGAAAAGGTAGAAGAAATGATTTGCCAATTCCTCAAAGTTGAAGAAGCTTAAAAATTCCCTCATTTAATACTTTTGGAGGTTTTAAAATGATTAGTACAATTATTGTAGCAGCTGGAAATAGTACTCGAATGAACATGGGAAAAAGCAAGCAATATATACCAATAAACAATATTCCTGTTCTTGCCAGAAGCATAAAGACCTTCGAAAGCATCAGTTTAATAGACGAAATAATAGTCGTTGTAAATCAATCAGATATCAACTATTGCAAAGAAAAAATAATAGGGCCACAAAATTTTTGTAAAATAAAATCAATAGTAGCTGGCGGCAATAATCGTCAGCAGTCTGTTTTCAATGGTATAAAAGAGGCATCTTCTTCATCTGATATAATAGTTATACACGATGGCGCAAGGCCTTTTGTGAAATCCGATACAATAAAAAAAACCATAGATACGGCTAAAGAAAACTCTTCAGCTACATGCGCTGTAAGGGTAAAAGATACTATAAAAATATCTAGTAAAGAAAACTTTGTTACTAAAACCATCCCCCGAGAATTTTTATGGTCTATACAAACACCACAAGCCTTTAAAAAAGATATTATTGTAGAGTCTCACCAAAAAGCAATTAGCGACCAATTTTTAGGAACAGATGATACAGCTTTAGTTGAGCGCCTTGGAATAAAAACCAAAATTGTAGAAGGTGATTACTTCAATATCAAAATAACAACAAAAGAGGATTTAACATTCGCAGATGCGATATTAAACCCCTCTTTTAATTAATAATTCTTTAACTCACATTATGTCATACTACTTAATGTAACCTTCTTTGTTTCATCACACGTTATCATCTTTCTTTTTCCATCCAAATTAGTTATAAGAGCAACTTTACCATCCCATAAATCCACTACATGCTTTAGGGTTTCATATGCATAGTTTAATTCTAGTTCTCTGCCATCATACTGATGTTCTAATACTAGCATCCTATCTTTTTGCACTAATTCTACTACATTTATTACAGGAATTGCTCCGACTCCAACGGATACACCTAAGTAATCTCTTATTTTCCTCCATCCCTTTTCATCGGATACTTCCTCAACTACATAGTCATTTCCAATTTTTACATATTCAAATAGGTTTAATTCTTGACATAAATCCCTAGTTAAATATTTTCTTAAAAACGATGAATCCCGTTCCATTTCACGAGCCTCAAAAATCTTTTTGGTATCCCCATTATTTTTTTCTACCAGGTCTTCAAATATTTTAAACCCTACATAATAAGGATTCATTTGACCTGTATGAGGTCTTATAACCTGATTATGACGCTTTAAAAATTCCAAATGTAAGCCTTGATCTAAATCCAAACTCTTTAAAATATTATAATGCCAATAACTTGCCCAACCCTCATTCATTATCTTAGTTTCCATTTGAGGAATAAAATACCTAGTTTCCTCTCTCACAATATTTAATATATCAACCTCCCAGTCATCTAGTTTACCATATTCACCCAAGAACCAAAGTAAATCTGGCTCAGGTTCTAAAGGTATTTTACTAAAATCCGGCAAAGGTTTTTCAAACTCTTTTTTAGGTACTATAAGTGGATGTTCATTTACAACTTCATTTGCAGAATTTATAATCTCTTTTACCTTTTGTTTATCAGATTTTCTTCTCTCACCTATCACTCTTCCTGTTTGAAACTTTACAGCATGGGCCGCATTTAATATTTTCTCTACTTTGTCATATCCAATTGTAGGATCTGATATATATCCTCTTATCCTTTCAGCGTGATTCTTGAACGTCTCAATAGTAACCTCTGCACGTGTTCCTTCTTTAAAGAGCCTATTGCACTTAAAAAAGTCATTGTGACCGTAAACATGAGCAATCGTTAATATCTGCAACAAAAAAGTGTTATCCTGCATCAAATATGCTATACAAGGATTTGAATTTATAACCATCTCGTAAGGTAGTCCCGTAAGATTGTACTTATGAAGAGTTTTGATTTTATCGTAATTTTTACCATAACTCCAATGAGGGTAGTGGGATGGCATTCCAACATATGTCTCATAACCAATCATATCTTCATAACTACAAACCTCAAATTCTTGCTCATAATAGTCTAAACCAAATTCTTTTACTTTTTTTTCAATTTTTTCATTCCACTCCATTAATTCTTTAACACTAAACTCAGCCAAAGTACTCCCTCCCCTCTATCCGTCATGCTTTTCTAGTATATTCTTTAAGCCTGGTACAATATCATCTTTTTTACTCATATTTATAATTGCAAAATTCTTATTACTTAAAGACTTCTGAAACTCTGCTTTTATTGTACTACCTATTGCAACATATCCTGGGGTAATTTCACCATAACCAAAAAGATTGCAGACTTCACAAAGTTTCTTTGCAGATTCTATTGTCTTTTTATTATCCTCAACCCAGTTATCTCCATCACTACAATGAAAAGCATACACATTCCATGTTCTTGGATTATATCGTTGTTCTATAATCTCAAGCGCCTTTTCATAACCACTACTAATATATGTTCCGCCCGATTCTCCTTTATGGAAAAACTCATTCTCATTTACTTCCTTTGCCTTGGTAGTATGTGCAACAAAACAAACCTCGACATTTGCATATTTAAGGCGAATAAATTGATAAAGAAGAAAATAAAAACTTCTCGCTAAATATTTTTTCGTCTGATCCATAGAACCTGAAACATCCATTATACAAATAACAACAGCATTAAAGTCCTTCTTTTTATCCTCCCTCATACGATGGTACCTAAGGTCATCCTCCATAAAAGGGAATCTTTCTCTTTTAGTTACATCACCAGTATCTATAAGCTCTTGTTTCTTTTCTAAACGTTCCTCTAAATCTTTATCTCTATCGTGAGCCTGCTTTCTTTTAATTTTTTCAAGCACAGACCTTCTTTTTGCAAGCCTTGGCGGAATCCCCTTTTTCTGATAGCCTAATTTTTTAGATAAAGATATTGATTCAATCTCTGCAAACTTTTTCTTATCAATGTCAGGAAGGTTTAAATCATCAAAAAGATAATTGATAAGTTCCTCAATGGTTACCTCAGTTTCATAAATATCATCGCCTTCATCATTACCAGCTTTTCCCTTGCCTTTACCTTTTTGCCCCGACTTATCTTGTCCCACTTTATCTCCACGTTTTTCCTCACCTGTTCCTGAACCAACCCCAGGTGAATTTTTCCCATACACAAATTGATATTCCTTTATACTTCTTATTGGAATTTTAATCTTTTTATCTCGCCTCTGACCAATAATACTTTCTTCAGCAATAATATTTCCAATATTTTTCTTTATAGATTCCTCAACCAGCTGTCTGTGACGCCTCTTGTCCTCAGCTGCCCTATCTTTTCCGGATTTTACAAACTCTCTAAAAATCGCCATAAAATCACCTCAAATTAGCTATCAACTTTAAGCAATCAATCGCGGAGAATTCATTCTCCGCGCTATGCATCATATATTTTTTAACTAACTTTAATCCTTCCACAAGTTATTTGCTGCATACTTTAATATCACGTTACAGCAATGGTCGCAGTAACCATTTCTCTTCATCTCTTCAACCATAGCATTATATTTTTCATTTTGTTCTTTATCTCTTACCTTAGATAGAGTTATAACCCTAGATAATTCTCTTACCGATGCTGTAAGTTTCTTTTCGATCGCCTCTTTAAGTGGCTCATAGCTATTATAATCAAGTTTTCCTCCATTTCTTAATACATAGAACATATATGCGGTAACATCAGATCTGAATCCTTTTGCCGCAGTATCTGTAATTCCAATTTGTTCCTCTATTGACCTTAAGAATTTTTCATCAGGCTCTAATTCCTCGCCAGTATTCTTATCTTTTATTTTAGTCTTATTAACATAAGCTTCAGCATGATCGAGGTAATTATTAAACAAGCTCTCTACTTGCTCTCTATACCCATATATAAATGCCTTAGTAATCTCTTTTTCAAGCACCTTATTATATTCTTTTCTCATAGTGTCTTGAATAAATCTTAGATATTTTTCTCTTTCATCTTCTGCTATCGATAATTCCTTAGTTGCCTTAACCAAAGTTTCCATTACAGATATTGGATTAATACAATTATGATCTGACTCAGAAAGGGTTATATCCAATGCTTTCATTATAAATCTTGTAGATATACCAGACATACCTTCTCTTGCAGCGCTTGCTTCCTCTTTAAGCTCCATAATATCCATTTTTCTGGTCATACCCTTTTCTACAATCTCCTCACCATTGTATATTTTAAGCTTAGTTAAAAAATCGACCTTGTTTGACGGTGCGAGCCTAGTTAATATAGCAAACATTGACGCCATTTCGATAGTATGAGGCGCAATATGAGCATTAAACTTACTTTTCTTTAAAATCTTATTGTAGATCTTAATCTCTTCATTTAATTCTAAACAATAAGGGATTTCTATCTTTACAATTCTATCTAATATAGCCTCGTTAGTATGATCTGCTTTAAACTTATTCCACTCAGCCTCGTTAGAATGAGCTAGAATAATTCCGTCAAAGTAAATCATAGAGCCTTTACCAGGTGATGGCACTGATTTTTCTTGTGTTGCAGTAATCATTGTATGAAGATACTCTGTTTCGTTTTTGAATACCTCAATAAATTCAACAATACCTCTATTACCAACATTAAACGCACCATTTAGCGACATAACCCTCGGATCATCCTCTGCATATATATCAAGCTTTGAAATATCCACCTGACCTATTAGAACGGAAGTATCTTGATTATTCGGGTCAACAGGAGGAACAACACCAACACCTTTCCTAGACCTTATTGAAAAGTCAACTGTATTTACTGGGAATTTTTCATATTCTCCATTGAATTCGTTTTTAAGGCGATATCTACATACTGGGCAAAGATCACCCTCAATTCTTACATTGAAATGCTTTTCAAAATCATCTCTTAAGTGTTTAGGTACTAAATGAAGTGGCTCCTCTCTAATAGGACAACCCTCTAAAGTATAAATTGGAGGGCTAGTTTCTAAAGCTTTTTTAACAGCCTCCATCAAAGAAGATTTCCCCGCTCCAACAGGACCTACTAAATAAAGCACCTGTCTTGCCTCTTCGCCTGCCATAGCAGCCGAATGAAAATACCTTGCAATTTTCATGATAGTCTTGTCAATTCCAAAAAAGTCCTCAGAAAAAAACTTATACCTCTTCAACACATCATTACCGTAAATTCTACGCAATCTAGGATGCTCATCAGTTTTAATAACTTCAACGCCTGGCTTTTGAATAAGTTCAAACATTCTTTGATGCGCTAACATAGCAACATCAGGATCCTTTTTTAAAATATCCAAGTAATCTAAGAATGTACCATTAAAACTTTGACCCTTTCTCTCATCCCTATCTTTTTTGATAAGTTTTGATATATCGACATTTGCCATAGTATCTTCCCCCTTCATACTTTACTAATATTAGTGTCTAACCATACAGTTCTACATTGATTTTGCAAATCCCTCTTTTTTTTTAAAAAAAATTTTTAATAAATTAACTCCACTAAACTTTCTTTAAACTCATTTTTTAGTTTATCCAAAACTTTTTGTATAAATTCTATATCTGGAAATCTACCTCTATTAAAAAACGCAGGATAAAAAGTAATTTTTTTCAAATTTTGAAGCAAGAACAAATTATCAGGAAATTTCGTAAGCTCAACATAAGGAATATAAACCTCCTTTAGTGAATCTAATTTTATTAAAACATCTATCGTTTCTTCTAAGTTATATGCTAAAGTCTCATTTAAATATAAAATTTCTAAATTCTTAAGACTAGAAACTTCCTTTGGCAAACGTTCAAAATCATTACCCGTCAAATAAAGCTCTTTTAAACTTTGAATCATGGTTAAATAATAAGGAAAAACAAGCAGACCACAACCTGACAGATCAAGTATCTGAATATTTTTTGCTCCAATTAACGAATTTAATCCAAAAATCCCTCGGTTATGACTAAGATCTAAAGATTTCAGTTTTTTAAGCTTTGCTATTGATGGATGTATATTATTTATTCTATTATTAGAAGCATTAATATACTCTATTTCCTCAAGTCTTTCAAAAAAATCTGGAATGCTATCTATTTTATTATAGGAAATATCTAATATTCTTAATTTTTTAAGATACTTTATCTGCTCTGGTAAGTTCTTTAAATTGTTATGTTCTAAAGATAAAAACTGAATATTCCTTATACCCTTAAAAGAAGAATACATACCCGAGATATTGTTTAAAGAAAGATCTAATCCTAACAAATGATCTATATCAAAAAGCCTATCTGGAACATTATTTAATGCACAATAGCTAAGAGATAACCACTTAAGGTCTTTATTCCATTCCACTTCTTTGATCAATTTAATATTTTCTTTGTTAAAGAAAATATTTTCGCCATGTTCTAAATCAACGTCATCATCACTAGGCATAATACTTTTAAGGTATTCACTATAAAAATCCCCTAGTACCCCCTTTTTATCTAGAGATAATGCACTATCCAACCAGCCCTCATACCAATCTAAGAAATATATACCCGTACCCTCTCCAAAAGGTATAGTCTGAAAACCTTCTATATTTAAACCCCAAACCTTTCCTATCTCATCTCCCTTTAGCACCAAATAAATATAAAAACCTGCTCCATAATGACAAATAGGCAGAATTCCATCAAGTCTTTGAAGCTTTATAGATGGCGAAAACTCTGCACCTGCCTTCTTGCTTAACATTTCTAACGCATCCTTAGATTGATATTGAAAAGTAGCTGTTATATCGGCCTTCTTGCCTAAGTCTTGTCCCCACTTTTTAAGACAGTTTAAACTCTCACGCAGAGAAAAAAGACCTGCACCAGGTCCTGCTCCCCACCCAAAACACTTTAAAAAATCCCTGTATTCATAAGGGAGCTTAAGTCCTATCATATCCTCAAAAGAAAAAACATCCCTTTCAGTAAGTCTGTTAAAATCATACCTATGTTTGGTAGCACCTCTTAAGCTTAAGTTTGAGTCTTTTACCTTTAAACTTTTAATTTTCTCACTTAATGATAAAAACCTCATAGAATTCTCTAACAAGCCTTAAATCACCCCTCACTAAGGTTATTATATACATTTTGAACATCCTCATTATCTTCTAAAAGATCTATCAATTTTTCTATTTGTTGCAAATTAGTTTTATCTGTTACACTAGTATATGTAGAAGGAATCATTGTATTTTCTGCAGATTCCAAACCGTAGCCTTGAGCCTCTAATGTTTCACAAAGGCTAGAGAATCCTTCTGGCTCAACAATAATCTCATAATAACCTTCTTCAGAATTAAAATCCTCTGCACCTGCCTCTAAAGACACCATCATCAAGGTTTCTTCATCTATAGAATCATTTTTTTCAATAATTATTTGACCCTTTTTTGAAAACATGAAAGAAACACAACCACTTGTCCCAAGATTACCACCACATTTATCAAAGAAATGTCTAACCTCTCCAGCAGTTCTATTTCTATTATCCGTCAAAACTTCAACAATAAATGCCACACCACCAGGACCATAACCTTCATAAATAACCTCTTCATAATCTTTCATATCTGTTTGTCCTGCAGATTTTTTTATGCTTCTTTCAATACTATCATTAGGCATATTGCTTCGCTTTGCCTTTGCAATAACATCTTTTAATTTCCCATTAACCTCAGGATCAGCTCCACCTTGTTTTACACAAACAGCAATCTCCCTTCCAAGTTTTGTAAACAGCTTACCTTTTTGCGCATCAGACTTCCCCTTACGATGCTTTATATTTGCCCATTTAGAATGTCCTGCCATAAAAAATACCCCCTTAAATATATCTATCGGATAACTTAGCAATATTATAACAGATAATTTTCGTAAAAACCAGCACGCATAATCAGAATCAGGGACAAGCCTGTTATGTACTAAAAAAAGTAGCGAAGAATTAATTCTTCGCTACTTTTTTAGGGTTCTTCACTACTGAATTTCCATAGCCCCTTCAGCATCTGCTTGAAATTCATTTCCGTCAGCCTGAGTAATTCTCAGATAAAAATCATTATATCCAGGACCTTTTTCATCTACATCTAGTTGATAATCAACGCTTACCTCTCCTCCAAAATCGTCAACATTTACATCAACGGTATTTGCAAAAACACCAACTGTAAAATTCCCAAAAGACGTATCATAATGAGAAATATGCCTCTGACCCTTTTCAAAAACAAACTGCGAGTTAACCGTTCCAAATCTCATAAGAGTAACCTTTCCGTCATCGCAAATCTTTAATGTAGTTGTAGTACCTTCCATACCCGTTAAATCACTTTCCTTATAGCTTACATAGTATGTACTTCCCTTTTTATAATACTTTCCTTCCGTTACTAATTCTAACTTATTTTCATCTTGGCTTTCTGCTGTCTGTGTACCCTTTACCGAAATTATAACATTTTTGTTCATATTCAGTACACCTCCATCCAATTTAGTAAGTTTCAATGTCAATATTTTCTACGCACTTAAGCTCTCTTTCTAGTATTACTTTTCCTAATTCTTTGAATTTTTCTACATTATCACTTGTATAAAATTTATAAAATGGTTCTTCGTTCAAACACCTTTCTTGGTCTTTTTCTTTCAAATACACCCCTGCAACCTTTGCCACTTCAACATCGGACCCAATCAACTCTACATCTTTACCAGCAACACTTGAAATAGTGTTCTTTAGCAATGGATAATGAGTACAACCTAGCAATAGTGTATCCAATTTTTTAACCTTAAATTCATCTAAATACTCTTTTGCAACTAAATGTGCAATATGATTATCCCACCACCCTTCTTCAACTAAAGGAACAAACATCGGACATGCCTTAGAATAAACATTAACACTACTATCATAAGCCTTTAGCTTTTTAGCATATACACCACTTCCTATAGTAGCGATAGTACCAATTACACCAATATTTCTTTTTTTTGATAGATTCAAAGCTGCTCTACAACCAGCATCAATAACTTCTACAACTGGAATATTAAAATTATCTAATATAGCATTTAAACTACATGAACTTGCAGTATTACAAGCAATCACAAGAAGCTTTATATTTTGCTTTAGCAAAAACCTTACATCTTGAAACGTGTACTTCAAAAGAGTCTCTTTTGACTTATTCCCATAAGGTGCCCTACCATTATCACCAAAGTAAATTATACTCTCATTTGGCATTTTTTTCATAACTTCTTTAACTACCGTAAGACCTCCAAACCCCGAGTCAAATATCCCAATAGGTCTACTGTCCATCCACAACCTCCAAGTAATAAGATATCTTGTCAATATTATACTTAATAATAAATACGAAAAGAACAAAAACCCTTAAAACTTTTGCTCTTTTCCTTTAACTAAAACACACTATAATGTGCTAATATTCTTTTTGCCTTGCAACAAACTTTTTACTTTATATCTCTAATTATATCACACCACTTAACTATGGTCAACCCATCGGTTTCAAGCATTACCTTTAGTTTGGCTTGTAGGAATCCTCATATCCATACCTTTGCCATAATCCCTATGATCGAGATATTCTCCCACTCCACCTGCAACTCTTCCTATCGCAAATCCTACAAAAGGCAAATCTATCGCTCTTTCTTTAGTCATCGTTTTTTTGCATAGTGCACTCCAACAAACACCTAGCCATACACAAGATATCGCGGCATCAACATTTACACACAGTACATTTTTTGTAACTTCACTTTTTTTGAGTTCTTTAACTAATTCATGATAAAAATCTAAGAAAACATTCCTCTTTTTATTTTCAGATAAGAAGTTTGATATAACTCTCTCACGAGGATCAAAATTTATTTCATCATCCTTAAAAACAGGATGTCCAACACATGGTATAGTCGGAGTTTGAAAGCCTTCTTGTTTTGCCTTTTTCTTTTTTTGCTTAAACTCTTCTACAAAGCTTTGCACACTTTTCTTAACCTCGAACTGCTCATCATAAGGATCTTTTAAACCAGAACTAGCAAAGATATCAAGAAGAAACTTAACAGCCTTTGAACCATTTCCTCCATGTGTATCACCTATTGACGCTAAAGTTCCTATCATTCCAACGTTTGGGGGATTTCCAGCCGATGCACTAAGCTTTGAACCTTGAGCCGAGATAGTTCCAGGTCCATTTGTTAAAGAAGCAATAAATGTCATCTCTACTAAACGAGTCTCGAAATCATCTTGAGGCAATCTTCCCGTCCAATACAGTAAAATAGACTCCACAAAAGACTTTTCCTTCATTAAATCTACAAGAGATGTCCCAAAAACTTTTGGTTCCTTTCCATCATTAAAGCTCGCATTAGATTTATTTCTCATGCTCTCTCTAGTAAATCTTGCTCCAAAATATTCATCTATCTTAAGGCCTTGTGAATTTTCTTTAACGTCTATTTTGCTACCCTCTTTAACTTCAGTTTTCTCAAACTGTCTAGCATAATTTTCTGGAATTTTTCCTACATCCAATAAAAGATCTTCTGACACCTTCCCTTTAAGAGGATTTAAATTTAAAAACCAAGGATTTAGCTCTAAAGAATCTTTTGGCTCAAAATCATTTTGTATATCTAGCATTTTTGTAACAAGTAAAGCAGCCTCAGGTATATGATGAAGGGTATCAACCCGAATCCCCTTAGCTAAAGCATTTACTAGCCTGTAATCCTTGTTATAATCCTTATAAGGAGAGAAAACATCTATTCCAAAATAATCATCAAACAACGAAATCTTACCCGATGCTGATGTCTCTTCACCTTCTACCACAGCACCTGCATGACCTAACGATACGCTAAATTTCTCGGCAATCCTACCTGCAACATAAACAATTATTGGCTTGTTAAAGGAACACTCCTTCATCATTTTTATAGCCTCTTTCTCATAAACCCCTCCTGGCTCAACATAAGCCACAACAAGCTTTGTTGAATCATCATTTGCACAAAGCTCTAACAAATCCTTAAGACTTGTTAAAATAAGAGAATCTTTACCCGTTGACACACCAAACGATACACCCAAACCAACTGATTGCAAGTAGCTAGATATAGTGTTCACCATATTACCAGAGTTTGAAAACACAGCTACACTACCAGGCAAAAAGGTTTCCTTACAACTGTCACCTCCGACAGCACCAACTCGCACACCATCATGAACATTTATAACACCCAATGTATTACATCCAACCACATCAATTCCTTTACTATTACAAATCTTATAAATCTTAGCAGTATCCTCAACTGAAACGTGCTCAGTTATTATAAAGATTGTTTCTACGAAGTCAGCACCATAATTTAAAACCTCCTTAACCTCTCCAAACACAGCATCAGGCGGAGAGTAGACCACAATCTTATTGGGTAAGCTCTCTTTCTTAATACTAAGCGACAGCTCCCTAAAGCTTGAAAAAACAGGTATCCGTTCATCTCCTACCTCAATTTTCTTTCCACTTTTCCCTAGAGCCCATCCACCAACAATATTTTCACAAAACTCATAACTCTCTACACAAACCTTCGAAGCTTCTCTTCCAGTTATATTAGAAATAGCAACTCTATCACCTTTTTTTAGTAAATCCGACAAACACTTTGCTCTCACAACAATCCCCCCTTACCATTATCTTTTTTCCATTACAAGCCTTCCTGCATAATCTGCAACCTTAGTAACAGGTGTATCAGGTCCAAATATAGCAAACGGTACTTTTAGTCTTTCAAAAACACCCTTAAGATGTAAAAACCCTTCACTTAAACCTTTGCCCCCACGACCAACAACAATAGGAATATCAATTCCGCCTATCTGGTTTGAACATTCCTCCAACGCATCACCTATAGCCTTTAGCGTAATATCTATATCTGTATTATTCGCCTTACCCCCAAGAATCAAAACAAGCTTTGCATCCTTTAGTTTATGTTTAAAACACCTTAGCGCCGTACCATACATTCTCTCATATGGAGGATTTCCTCCAAAATCTGACAAGAACATAGGCTCAGCCCCCATAGTCTCTAGGGTTTCAATTATCATAGTAGATGCGCCTCCCCCAAATAACATAGGCAAAACTTTCTTACCTCCCATATCTGAAACATGAGCTTGACCCTGATGGCTAGATAAGCTCCATTTATTCATTTCTTCTTCAAACTCTGTTTTATTTTCTGGATAAGTCGGAAAATCAATATTTAAAGCTTTTACTCTTTTATTTGACTCATCTATCGTCGCCTTAAAATCGCATGCATATGGTACCCCGGCTGGAGTTATCCTCCAAGGATTAATTTCTGCCGTCTGCATCCCCGTATTTATAAAAAGCTCCCAAAAGTTTACCAATGCTCTTGAAAGCCTGCTTATGTATTTAGTTTCACATCCTAATTCAGCCAACATCTGACTAGCCTCATACGCATCTAGCCCTTCAAACACATCTATCGGTCTTGTTATCTTTTTATTCTCCGAAACTTCCTCAATATCAACACCTCCAGCTAATGAAATCGTTATAGAAGGTGCTTTATAGAACGAATTGTAAGTAATTGCACTAAACATCTCAAACTGTGCGGGAATCATTTCAACCATATATCCAATTCTAGGAAATTTTCCGTTTATTTGTGTGCTTGATACCTTTTTTAGCCCTGTAAGTGCTTCATTTAAGCTACTTACAACATTAATCCCTCCTGCTTTCCCACGCTTTCCTGTTAATACATCAGGTTTTACAATGCCCTTGCCTCCAAAGCTCTCTAAAGAGGTTTTAATCCTTGATACATCCTCTGCGTCTTTAACAAACCTTGGAACAGATATATTGTATCTGCTTGCAAAATGCTCCAAGAACGTAAGCTCAGTTACTCTTATAGACATAATCTCCCCACCTTTTAACAATCTAAAATTATTTCTTTAACATTTTACATTCTATAATCAAACAGAAATAATTACAATAAATTTTCTAAATTAAAGCTAAACTAAAATTTTATTTTTTCGATATATAAAATGCTATTAACTTTACTCAAAGGAATGTGATTTATTTGAAAAAATTCATAGTAATAATAATCGTAGTTGGCGCATTACTATTAGGGGCATTGCAAATTTTACCTATTTTATTATTTCAAATTCCGTTACCTATTAAAATAATCATTTTAATTATCGGAATAGCTATAGCTATTTCCCTAGTATATGTTATGATGGAAAGACTAAGAGAATTAAAGGAGGAAAATGAAGATGATTATAGTAAATACTGATTATGTAACAGGAAAAAATTTAGAGACACTAAGCATTGTTAAAGGTTCTACAATCAGAGCTAAACACATAGGTAACGACTTTTTAAGCGGTCTTAAAAATTTAGTTGGTGGGGAAGTAACTTCTTATATGAAAATGATAGATGAATCTAGAGCTATAGCAACAAAAAGAATGGTTGAAGAAGCTCAAAGACTTGAAGCGGATGCAATCGTGAATGTAAGATATGCAACAAGTGCTGTAATGCAAGGTGCTGCAGAAATATTAGTATATGGAACAGCGGTTAAATTTGTATAATTCCAATCAAAGAGAGTACAAAGTTAGTTTTTGAAATTTTTAGGGGGTATGAAATTTGTTACTTCATTTAAAAATAAAAAACATTGCAATAATAGAAAGTCTTACTATCAATCTAGATTGTGGGCTTAATGTATTAACAGGCGAAACGGGTGCTGGTAAGTCTATACTTATAGATTCGCTTAGTGCAGTTTTAGGTAATAGAGTTTCTAAAGAACTAATTAGAACAGGTACAGACAAGGCATTTGTAGAGGCTCTTTTCAAAGTTGATATATCTCAAATAGAAGAAACCTGTAGCGAGTTTGGTATCCCCTTAGAGGATGATGGGACTCTCATTTTGCAACGCGAAATAAACCAAAACGGTAAAAATATTTGCCATGCTAACAATAGACTTCTTACCGTATCTGCTCTTAGAGCTATAGGAGAAAAATTAATTGATATTCATGGTCAAAACGATAACCAATCACTTTTAAAAACCGATAAACATATCTACTTATTAGATAGCTTCGGGGAAGAAAATATGAAGAATTTAAAATCAGAATATTTAGAAAAATTTGAAGAATTTAAAGCTTTAAAAAAAGAAATTGAAAGATTAGATGCTGATCCTTCTTATAGACAAAGACGCCTAGATATACTAAACTTTCAAATCGAAGAAATCGAGCAGGCGAATCTAAAACCAAACGAAGACGAAGAACTGCAAAAGCAAAGATTACTTTTGTCAAACAGTCAAAAGATAAAAAGTGCTTTTTCTAATGCATATTCGCTTTTATACCAAAGCTTTGACAATGCAGATTCTGCATACGACAAGGTAAATAATGCTGTAGGAGAATTTTCATCAATTTCGTACATCGACCCGCAATATGAAGAGATTGCCAATAGAATAGAAAGTTTATCTTTTGAGATTCAAGATATATCGCAAACATTAAGCGCTAGTATAGATTTAAAAGATGACTCCGAAGCCCTTTTAGAGGTTGTAGATGAGCGCTTAGACCTTATATCAAATCTAAAAAGAAAATATGGAAGTTCTATAACTGAAATAATTGCCTTTTTAGATAATGCAAAGTTTGAACTATTAGAACTTGAAAATAGTGAAGAGAGAGCAAAAAATCTAAACGACCAAGTTCTTTGTCTAAACAAAGAACTTTTAGCATTAGCAAAGTCCCTAAATCACCAAAGAAAAATTCAAGCAAAAATCCTAGAAAAAAATATATCTAAAGAACTAGATGAATTAGAAATAAAGAACGCAACTTTCAAAGTGGATATCTCATTTAAAGAACACGAAGATATACACCTAAATAAATACACCAAAAACGGGCTTTGCGATGTAGAATTCCTAATTTCTACCAACCTTGGTGAACCCTTAAAACCACTAGTGAAGATTGCATCAGGTGGTGAAATGTCTAGAATTATGCTAGCTATAAAAACTATTCTAGCAGATATCGACAAAACACCAACGCTTATTTTTGATGAGGTCGACAGCGGAATAAGTGGAAAGGCTGCAACTAAAGTTGGATTAAAGCTTTCATTTTTATCAAAAACACATCAAGTTATATGTATAACACACCTTGCTCAAATAGCAAGTCTTGCTCAAAATCATTATCTAATACAAAAAATACAAGAAAATAATAAAACCCTAACAAACGTTATAAAACTTAATACCGAACAAAGAATAAAAGAAATAGCCAGAATAACAACTGGAGACTCAAACTCCACAATAAACCTAAAACACGCCGAAGAAATGTTGAAAAACTCAAAAAAAGTAAC
>CAZTHU010000014.1:0-14807 GCA_964613575.1 uncultured Eubacteriales bacterium
TTTTCCAATTTTAAGGTTTTAGCAATATCAGAAATTTGTTCTTTTATTTGATTTTTAGTTAATTTATCAGCTTTTAATGGTAATGCAATATTTTCATAAATGTTTAGATGAGGATAGCAATTTTGATCTTGAAAGACCATTGCGATTTCCCTTGCAGTAGCTTCGACACTATTTACTAATTTATTCCCAATAAAAACTTGACCCTTACTAACTTCGTCAAGACCCGCGATTAGCCTTAAGAGGGAGGTTTTACCCGAGCCTGATGAACCTAAAATAGCAACTATTTCATTATCTTTAACCTCAAGGCTAAAATCAGTTAAAATAGGAGGGGTGTTTTTGTATTTCTTGTAAACATTTTTTAAAATTATATTTGGCATAGGGTTCTCCTTAAAAGTAAGTCAAAATCATTTCCGTTTCTTGTATTCTACAAAGGGAGGGGAAAATCCTTTAAATTTTTGAAAATTTTTTATACAAAAACAGCTATTAACTACAAAAAGATTTATGACGATAAATAATTTAGAATTGTCTATACTAGATGGGGGATTGATATTATGGAGCTTCAGATTCTTGTTATTGACGATGAAGTATTAATAACAAATACACTAAAGCGTTTGATAGATAGCTTTATAGGATGCAGTGTTATAACTAGTGTCAATCCTTTACAAGCTCTTGAAATAGAAGAGTTAAAAGAAGGTAAGGTTGACATGATTATAGCTGATTATATGATGCCCCAAATGAATGGTGCTGATTTTCTTTCAAGGAGTCGAGAGACTTGTCCTAATGCAGTAAGAATTTTATTGACAGGTTATCACGATAAAAGTGATGTGCAAGAACTGATAAATAAAGTAGGTCTTTTTAATTATGTTGAAAAACCTTGGGATAACAATGATATGGTTAGGATTATAAAAGAAGGATTAGAGACGGTTAGAATAGCTAAAGAGGCAGAAAGAAAGAACAGGGAATTGATAATTTGGAATAAGACTTTAGAACAGAGGGTTAAAAGTAGGGTTGCAGCAATAAAAAATTTATTGGATAATGCAACAGAAGGATTTTTAACCGTAAAATCTGATTTTACAGTTGGAGATGAGTATAGTAAAGAGTGTGTTAATATATTTGAAAAAGAGATTGCTCAGGTTAGATTTTCCGAATTGATTTATCCTGATAGCACTGAGCAAAGAGAGTTTGTAGATGATATCTTAAATAAGGTTTATGAAGAACGTTCGAATCTGAAAGCGGACGCATTTTTATCTTTAATGCCTTCTAATGTTGAACTAGGTCAAAGAAAGTTGGAATTAGGTTATAGGGTTGTTGAAGATCCTGATACAGAAGGTGAAAAAGCTGTCATGGTTGTTATAAATGATATTACTGAGAAGGTTGAGTTGGAAAACAGCATAGATGAAGAAAGAAAAAGACTCAAGATGGTAGTAGGAGCAGTAGTAGATAGCAGAGGTTTTTTTGAAAATATAAACAGTTATAAAAAGTTTTTTTCTACAAACTTTAAGGATATTATAAAAAATAAGGAAACAGCACAAGAGGCTTTAAATAGTATTTTTATGAAGGTTCATACTTTCAAAGGTGTTTTTGCATTAAAAGATATGAGAACAACAGCACAAAATTTGCATGAGTTTGAGACAGAGCTTTTTGCACTACAGGATAGTTTGTCGGAATTATCAAAAGAGGATATCTTAGATTTGTTCAAGAGAATAAAGCCGTTAGAGTGGATGGAAGAAGATATAAATGTTTTAAAAGACGTGTTAGGAAAAAGTTTCTTTTTAAAGGCTGATTTGGTAGAGGTAAAGAACCAAAGCTTAGAGGATATTAAAGAAAAATTAGAGAATGTAAAAAAAGTATCACAAGTAAAACCAATTATAGAAGATATAAAGAAATTAAGACATGTTAATCTAAAGAGGTTAACTAAAGGTTATGAAGAGTATGTTTCTGGGTTAAGCACGAAACTTGAAAAATCAATCTATTCATTTGTTGTAGAATCAGAAGACATATATGTTGACCCATACCTTTATACTGATTTTATAAAGTCTTTAGGGCATATATTTAGAAATGCTATGAATTACGGGATTGAATATTCTGAGCAAAGATTAGAAGCTGGTAAAAAGGAAAAGGGTAGGTTAAAATTTAAGATCAGAAAAGAAAATGAGTATCTAATGTTTATAATAGCTGACGATGGAAAAGGTATTGATATTGATAAAATAAAGAAAAAAGCAATAGAACGGGACGTGTATACAATAGAAGAAATTTCAGAATTGCCAGAAAAAAATATTATTGACTTGATATTCGAACCAAGTCTTTCTACAGGCGATGATGTAGATAATGTGTCAGGTAGGGGGGTTGGTTTATCTGCTGTAAAAGATGAGGTTAATAAATTAGACGGTAGTATTGAGGTAATAACACAAAAAGGTTTAGGTACTGTTTTTAAAATAAAGATACCTATGAAAGGCTAGGAGGTTTTTTTTATGGCAAAAATTTTAATTGTTGATGACACTTTAGTTATGAGGATTAATTTAAGAAAAATATTAGAAGATGCAGACCATGAGGTAGTAGGGGAGGCAGAAAATGGTCTTAAGGCTATAGAAATGGTAGATAAATTAAAACCTGACTTAATAACTATGGATATAACTATGCCAGAAATGAATGGTATTGATGCATTAAAGAAGGTTCTTAAAAAGTATCCATTTGCTAGAGTTGTCATGATAAGTGCGCTTTCTCAAAAGATTAAAGTGTTAGAAGCGTTAAATTTAGGCGCGAAGCATTATATTGTAAAGCCATTTAAAAAAAATCAAGTGGTTGAGATAATAGAAAGTGTGCTTGGAGAAAGTGATTATCAATCCGATGAAGTTGATGAAAAAGAAGAGTCAGAGCAGAATGATGAAGAGATTGACAATGATAAGTTTAACAAAGGAGATGTTTTAGAATTTATAGTACAAAATAGAGAGGGGACGTATGTTTTATTGCCTAGAGAATCTAAAGGTAAATGGTTACCTGTTATAATTGAGAAGCTTATTAGGATGAAGAATCCAAAAGTAGTTATAAATATTTCTGAGGTTAAAACATTATCAATCTTTATGTTTGAAGAGCTTGTAAAGGCGGTGGAGAAAATAAAAAAAGCAAGAGGAAGCATAGAAATATATGCAAATATGGATGTTATTGAAGTTTTTGAAGGAAGAGCTGGATATAAGATGTTGTTAAGAGAGGTAAACAAGTATTTTTAGGTAGAGAAAACGTAAGGTGTTTATAATGAAGAAACAAAAAAAGGAACTGATAATTTTTTCAGTTCCTTTACCCTGCCCGAGACGATTCGAACGTCCGACACACGGCTTAGAAGGCCGTTGCTCTATCCTGCTGAGCTACGGGCAGATAAGAAGCGGGTGAAGGGAATCGAACCCTCACTATCAGCTTGGAAGGCTGATGTTCTACCATTGAACTACACCCGCGAATGTCTTACTTGATGTATTATAATTGGAATAAAACTATTTGTCAATGTATTTTTTTAATATTTTTTATGATTGATAAATAGTTTGAGTTATAATCGCGCCCAATAGGAGTCGAACCCCTAACCTTCTGATCCGTAGTCAGACACTCTATCCAATTGAGCTATGAGCGCAAATCTTCAACGAGATTAATTGTAATACAAACTTGTAAAAAAATCAATAGTAATATTTATATATTTAAAAAAATAAAAACAAACGTGGATTTTTTTTAGATTCTGTGGTAAGATTTTTTTTGTTATAGATTTTTATTGCTCAAGAAATACCTTGAGTAAACAATTTTTAGTTTTGGGGTTGTTAATATGTATTATGTAACAAATAATTCGGTTTTATATGGTGACACTTTGGTACCAGATGTTTTTATTTCGGAGTACTTGCCTTCTATACAGGGTGATATTTTGAAAGTTTATTTGTATATTTTGTTTTTAACAAATCACAACAAATATGCAACACCATGGGATATATCAAAAAAGATAAATCTAGATGTTGAAAAAGTAAAAGAGGCTATTGAAAACTTAGAAACAATGGGGGTGGTAAATACCGGAGGCAAAAAAATAACTATGATAGACTTAAAGGATAAGGAGATAAAAAAACTCTTTAGACCTAAAACAACCTCAACGCCAAATGAGTCTAATGCAAATAACGAGAAGAATAAAAGGCGCAATGCGACTGTTTATGCCATAAATGAGAGTTTTTTTCAAGGACTTATGTCACCAAGTTGGTATACGGATATAGATACCTGGTTTGAAAGATATAAGTTTGATGAGGACGTAATGTATACATTATTTAATCATTGTTATGAAAATAATGGTTTGTTTAAAAATTATATACAAAAGGTTGCTGAGAGTTGGTATGCAAAAAGCATTAAGACAGCAATAGATTTAGACAAGTATTATTTGGAATTTCAGAAAATGAGAGATGTTAGAGGTAAAATTGTTAAGAAACTAAAATTAGGCCGTATGATTACAGAGTACGAAGAAGAATTTATTGAAAAATGGTGCTCAAAATATAATTATAATTTTGAGATAATTGAGATAGCCTTAAAAAAGACTACTGGAAGGACAAGTCCAAGCTTTAATTATATAGATACAATTATTTCAGATTGGCATAAAAACGGACTTAAGACAAAACAAGAAATTTTAGATCATATGAAGACGACTAAAGAAAAGGCTATTGATAAAAAGGTTGGAGAATACAAAAGTGAAAGAAAGGTTCCACAGCATTCAAATTTTGAGCAAAGGGAATATACGGAAGCTGATTTTGATAAGTTTTATGCAAATTTGGAAGATGATTAGTATGCAAAAAGGAGTAAAAAATGAACATTGGAATACATAGAGATATTCAGAGAAAATATGAATTAAAAAGGCAAAAAAGCGTAGAGGATTTAAAAAAAAGAAAAGAACAAATCTATAAGATGGTACCTGATATTGAAAGTATTGATCAAACAATAGCATCTTTAGGGATTGAATATAATAAGGCCATTATTTTAGGTAAAAAATCTTTCGAAGCAATAGATGATTTGTCAGAAAGGATAGAGAGTTTAAAGAAAAATAAAGTGGAAATTTTAAGAAAATACGATATAGAGTCAGATTGTTTAGAACAAAAATTTGAGTGCGAAGTTTGTAAGGATTCTGGCTATATAAAAAATGAAAATAGATACGAAAAGTGTACTTGCTACACTCAACAACTTATAGATCATATATATTCAAAATCAAATCTATACAATCTAGAGAGCCAGAATTTTAACTTTTTTGATCTAAATAAATTCTCAGATGTTGTAGACGAGAAAAAATATGGTTCTAAGTTATCTCCAAAAAAGAGCATGAGTTTAATCTTGAAAAAAGCTAAAGAGTTTATAGAAAATATAGAAAATTACAATTATAAGGGGGTTCTTTTTACTGGCAATACTGGAACGGGGAAGACCTTTTTATCAAATTGTATTTCAAAAGAACTTTTAGATCACGGTAGAACAGTGATCTATCTATCTGCACCAAATCTTTTTCACATGCTTAAGAATTTTAGAACATCAAATTGGAGTGATCAAAAACTAAATGAGGATATGTATAATTATATTATGGAAGCGGAGATTTTAATAATTGATGATTTAGGGATAGAAAATGTTACAACAGCAAGATATTCGGAATTATTAAATATATTAAATACGAGAGGAGCCACAGACTCGAAAAGGGTTTGTAAAACGATCATATCTACAAACCTTGGTTATAAAGAGATGCTAGAATTATATAACGAAAGAGTTGTTTCAAGAATCGTAGGAGAGTTTTATAGTATTAGGTTTATTGGAGAAGATTTAAGGTTTAGAAAATAGTTTGGAGGGTTAGGTTTGCGGATTTTGCATACTTCAGACTGGCATTTGGGTAAAATGCTAGAGAATATTTCTAGGTTAGACGAACAAATAGAGTTTATTGATCATCTTTGTGATATCTGTGAGCAAGAACAGATAGATTTGATTATTATAGCAGGAGACATTTATGATACATTTAATCCGTCTGCAAAGGCACAAGAACTTTTTTATAGCGCAGTAGATAGGCTTAATGCTAATGGCAAAAGAGCAGTTGTGGTTATATCTGGAAACCATGATAGCCCAGATAGACTTTGTGCTGCTTCTAATCTTGCATATCGTCAAGGTATATTTATTGTAGGAAGTCCAAACGAAGATGTAGCAAAAAAATTTGGGTGTGAATTAAATAAAAATGTAACAAATAGTAGTATTAGATTAATCAGCTCTGGTGAAGGGTGGTTAGAAATATCTATTGAAGGATTTGCGCATAACATAATTATTGCTACTCTTGCATATCCTTCTGAATCTAGATTAAAGGAGGTTTTAACCAAGAGTGGTGAGCAAGAGGTTATGCAAAAGGCTTACTCACAAAAAGTAGGCGAAGTTTTAGATCTATTATCACAAAAGTTTAGAGACGATACGGTAAATATCGTGGTTAGTCATTTGTTTATGTTAGGAGGCAAAGAATCAGATTCTGAAAGGACGCTTCAAGTGGGAGGGGCTTTGACAGTAAGAGCGGAAAAACTTCCTAAGAATGCACACTATATTGCATTAGGTCATTTGCATAGACCGCAAAAGGTAAGTGGGTGCAAGAGCCCTACATATTATTCAGGTTCTCCATTAGCATATAGTTTCGGAGAAAGTGGGTATAGTAAGGTTGTTTACATTGTTGATGCGAAACCTTGTAATGAGGCAGTTGTTAAAGAAAAGGTTTTAGATTGTGGAAAAAGGCTTGCTACTTGGAGCGTTGACTCAATTGAGCAAGCTGTACAATGGGCTAGAGACGGGAAAGATAGGAATGCTTGGGTAGATTTAGAAATAAAGACGGATAGAGTTTTGACACAAGATGAGCAAAGAACATTAAAAAAACTACATAGCGGCATTGTAAATATTAGACCGATATTATTAGACAGTGAGGAAGAATTTACATTTGACAGTCTTAGAGAGGGTAGAAAAGTTGATGAGTTGTTTACGGACTTTTATAAAAGCAGGATGGGTATTGCTCCTTCAGATGAACTAATAAATACCTTGTTAGAGGTTTTAGAGGAAGAATAAAAAGGTTAAACTAGAAGACAATTTGCCTAGCTTAACCCTTTGTTTAAACATTTAATCCTTTTGCTTTATTTCTTCGATGCAATCTTGACAAACGGACTTATCTTTAAGATGATCAGTGTTTTCAGTGTTTCCACAAAAAGTACATGTTGAACTAGATTTTTTAAGTACAATACATTCACCTTCTGAATAGATTTCTAGGTCATCTTTTGGTGAAATCTGGAGTTTCTTTCTAGTTTCGGAAGGTAGCACTATTCTACCAAGTCTGTCTACTTTTCTTATAATACCAGTATCCTTCATAATTTTAAATCCCCCTTATTTTATAATTTAATGTCTAAGCGATTTGTGTTTGTTAATTCCGATTAGAAGAAAGTTAACTATAACACAAATATTGATAATGCGACAATATTCGACAATGGAATAGTACTATAATTGCTAGTTTTAGTCAAGGGAATTTAAAGTATTTTTTGTAAATTTTTACTTTTTGGTTATGAGAAATAAAAAAGAAGGAATGTAATATATGAATGTCGAATAAGTTTAGTAAGGGGGTTGAATAATTTAGTTAGCGCACAATGAATTGAAGATTTAATTGTTGTTTAAAAACAAATTACAAAGGAGTGAACAGGATGCAACTGTACACGGAAAAGGTTGTTTACTTAAGCCACTACTCCAAAAGAAGACCGATACTAACACACCTATTAGAATTTAAAGATAATTCTATTTGTTTAAAACTTAGAGATAGTTCGTGTAATTTGAAGGTTAGTAAGGGTGATTGTATTGTGTTAAATTTTAATGAAAATAATAATGTTTATTTGTGTGAAGGTTATGTCTTAAATAATATTAGAGAGGATAATTTCATTAGTATTAGGATAGATCAAAGACAAATGGTTGAAGATAATAGAATATTTGAGAGGTTTCCAGTTTCTTTATATGCGAATATTAAACACAATGGAACAAGTGGTAAGAAGGAAACTAAAAAAAGTGCAGCAGTTATAAAAAATATTAGTCTTAGTGGTATGGGCGTGACTAGCAGAGAAGAACTTAAGGATGGCCAGAAATTTGACTGTGATGTTTTTATTGATGAGAGAATTGTAAAGATACAAGGCGAGGTGGCATGGCGTAAAAAAGAAGGGGCTAATTTTGAGTATGGTATAAAGACTCAATACCCTGATTTTGTTTACAAAAATACAGTTAAGTTGTACTTAAATATATTAAAAAACGAACAAATTTCTTTATATAATTAAGTGTATTTGTAATAATATTTTAGGGGGAAGATTGACATTTTTAAATATTTTTCTATAGTTGTATTTTTAGTATTGATAATTTTTTTTATAGCTTTTAAAAATATAGAAATTTTCCATATAAATAGTATTAATAATAAACAAAAAAATTCCGATATACAAAAAGAGAGGAAATTTAATGCTGAAGAATTTATTTTGAATGTATATAACCATAAAGATGAAAAAATTATAAAATTTTTTATGGAGGATTATTTAGTTGGTGTTTTAGCATCTGAGATGCCAGCTGATTTTTCTATAGAAGCTTTAAAGGCGCAAGCTGTTGCTGCGAGGTCTTACGCTTATGGCAGAATGACAAATGTTTATAAAAGTAATCATTCTAATGACATAGCGGATGTATGCACTAATTCAGCACATTGTCAGGCGTGGATAGGAAAAGATGAGTTTTTGGATAAATATGAAGATGCGACGCTTGCGGTGAAACATTGGGAAAGATTTGAAATTGCTGTAAATCAGACTAGAGGTATAATAATAAAGTACGAAGGAAAAGTTGCAAATCCTTTATACCATTCTAGTAGTTCAAACTTAACTGAAAATTCTGATAATGTATGGGATAATGTGGAAGTACCCTACTTGCAAAGCGTAGTTAGTTTAGGAGACGATTTGGGGTATAACTATATCGAAAAAAAAGAGTTAAGCTTAAAAGATTTTTTGTTAAAGCTAAATATACCAGGATTTGAGAATGATGAGAACTTAGATTTAAAAATAAACTATGAAACTTCTGATTCAGGTCGCGTCAAAAATATAGCTTTGTTGGGAGAAGAATTTAGTGGTACGAAACTTAGAACTTTACTTGGTTTGAAATCTACTAACTTTAAAATAGATATCAATAATAAAAATGTAATTATACGAACATCCGGTTTTGGACACGGTGTAGGAATGAGTCAATGGGGAGCTAACTATTTAGCTCTCAACAAAAGTTCATTTCATGAAATTTTAAAGCACTATTACTCAGGCATCAGTTTAGATACTATTTATTAGACATCGTTTCTAGTATCAGTTTATCTAATTTAGTACTTATATGCATTGCTTCTTGATGATTTTTATTCATAACGGCAACATTTAGTAAGTTCCGCAAGTGTTCGATTTTCGGGTTTAAATCTGTCGGGGTAAGTATTCTGTTTGAATCAGTAGTTGTTTGCATAAAAAACCTCCAAAGGATTAAATTTTAAATATCTAAGCTGATAAATATAATGATTAGATATATTAGTATTACAATTTTAATAAAATTTTTTGAATTGGTCAATGCTTTTAGTTAAAAAAATAAAAAATGATTTTAAAATACTAATATTTGTGATAAAATCTATTTGTAAAAAGTTTCAAAAGAAAGGGTGAGACTAATGGAGTTTTTCTTATCATTACAACCTATATTTAATAAAGATAAGGCGGTTTACGGTTATCAGGTATATCATAAGAAAAAAGATGAAGGATCTGACATGGATGTGTACAAGTTTACCTTAGATACTATTCAAACGCTTGGTTTAGAAAGGTTTACTAGAGGTAAGCCGGCATTTTTAGCTTTTACCGAATATCTAATAAGGCGTGAAGTACCAACTATTATGACTCCTGATAAGGTAATTGTTGATATTAAGAGACCAGAGGTAGTAGATGATGCGTTGATTCAAAACTTTCATGATTTAAAGCAACAAAATTACACACTTTGTTTTGGACAGTATGTTTTTAAAGCCGATTACAAAGAGCTTCTGAAGTTTGCAGACATTATAAAAATTGACTTAGCTGATGTAGATGTTGAAAAAAAGCAAATTGTGGTAGATTATTGTAATAGAAACAATAAACATGTTTTAGCGACAAAGGTTGATTATAACGCTAATTTTGAGTATTCAAAATATCTTGGGTGTAAGTTTTTTGAGGGTTTGTTTTTTAGTAGACCTGAAATTGTTGAAGTTAAAGATATTGCTCCGTTTAAATTTAATTACTTACAGCTTATTGGAAGCGTGAATAAGCCAACTGTAAATTTTGAAGAAATAGCGGATATAATTGCTCGTGATGTATCACTTTCATATAAATTATTAAGGCTTGTAAATTCTGTTGCCTTTGGATTCAGAAGTAAAATTGAGTCTATAAGGCATGCAGCAGTAGTCTTAGGTGAAAAAGAGCTTAGGAAATGGGTATCTTTTTTGGCTATAAACGGGATAGTAGATAATCAACCAAATGAAATTGTTAGGATATCTCTTTTTAGAGCGAAGTTTGCAGAGCTTTTAGCGAAGAAATCAGATCTTAAGAAAAAATCTAATGAGATTTTTATGATGGGATTATTTTCAATGTTAGATGTAATAATGGGACGACCATTAGAAGAAGTTCTAGAAGGTCTTCAGCTTGCAGAAAATGTTGAAAAAGCACTTTTGGAAAATGATGGTCCTTATAAAGATTTGTATTCTTTTGTTATAGCTTATGAGAAATGTGATTGGGATGAGGTGGATAGAAAAATGGAACTAATAGGGGTTTATGAGAATATAATTATAGAGGAGTACTTGCAAGCGAATACTTGGTGTAATGAACTTTTAGAAGAAACATTTTCTTTGGTTTAGCTGACTAAAAAAGGTTTAATAAAAAGGGAATGGATCAAATTTTTGATTCATTCCCTTTTTTATATATTACTGCTTATATTGTGGTTCCTGTTGTTCTATATAGCTTTTTCTTTCTTCTAGAGTTTTTAACGCATCATCAAAGGTTTGTGCAAGTTGTTGAAATGTTTTTTTTGCGTTTTGATCTTGAGTCTCAAGAGAAAAGCTTTTCATTGTTGCCGCAGCACTTTGTACTGTTGAAACAGCTTGTTGTATTTGTGTTCCTACTGACATTTTTTCACCTCCTTTCTATGTTCAAAATATGTTATTAGGAAGGGAACAATTAGATGGAAGTGTTTTAGCCTTTTGGTTTAAAAATTAGAGAAGATAAAAAGCCAAAGATTATAGCGGATGATATCCCAGCACTTGTCACTTCGAAGATTCCTGTTAAAACTCCTACCATTCCAAATTTTTCCACCTCTTGCATAGCTCCTTTTACTAAAGAGTTACCAAAGCTACTAATCGGTACAGAGGCACCTGCACCGGCGAATTTGACAATTGGTTCATATAGTTCAAAACCCGCTAATATTGCACCTACTACAACCAGAGTACACATTGTATGAGCAGGTGTAAGTTTTCCAACGTCCATTAATAATTGTCCTATGACGCAAATTCCTCCGCCTATAATAAATGCCCAGATAGCTTGTTCCATAAGATGCGCTCCCTTCTGTGTATTCTAATTAGTTTTAAACTAAGGTTAGAGTGTGAATACCTTAATAATTAGTAAAATATGTTATTGGTTTTCAATTGCAACTGCATGAGCTACGCATGGGATACTCTCTTTTTGTTGATAGGATATAGGTGATAAAAGCGCACCTGTTGCTATTATAAGTATTCGGTTTAATTCTTTACGCTCTAGCCTTTTAAATAAATGACCGTAAGTTGTAACTGCGGCACATGCGCAACCACTGCCCCCTGCCATTGCAGGCTGACTATCTTTGTATATTAGGATTCCGCAATCGGTAAATTTATTTTCCGGTATTTCGATATTTTGTTTTTTTAGAAGATCCCTAGCAATCATGTGACCTACTTTTCCCAAGTCACCTGTAATGATCAAATCATAATATGAGTGGTCGTGGTTTAAATCTCTAAAATGTGCATTGATTGTATCTACTGCAGCAGGTGCCATACATGCTCCCATGTTGAAAGGATCTGAAATTCCCATATCTATAACTTTTCCAATCGTTGCAAATATGCTTTTAGGCCCTTCTCCATTACTAGATAATACGCATGCACCTGAGCCAGTAACTGTCCATTGTGCGGTAGGGGGTTTTTGTGCCCCATATTCTGTAGGGTATCGATATTGTTTTTCGGCAGCAGCATTGTGGCTAGAGGTTACTATTAATGTATTTTTAGCAAATCCATTATCAATTAAGCTAGAGCCTAGAGCAAGCCCTTCCATTGAACTTGAACAGGCACCGTAAATACCTAAATATGGAACGCCCAATGTTCTTGCCGTAAAGTTACTAGGTATAATCTGGTTTAAAAGATCACCGCTTAAGAAAAAATTA
The DNA here is from genome assembly GCA_964613575.1 of uncultured Eubacteriales bacterium. Lineage (GTDB taxonomy): Bacteria > Bacillota > Clostridia > CAZTHU01 > CAZTHU01 > CAZTHU01. The sequence continues at coordinate 12,469 of CAZTHU010000014.1, forward strand.
ACATCTTCTTTTTTTAATTTTGCTTTTCTAAGGGCTGTTTCACAAGCCTGTTCCATTAGCTTTTTCTCTGCCTTCTCGTAGCTATCCTGACCTAACCAAAGATCTTGGTGTAATAAATCGAAATCATCAGATATAGCACCGTTAGCCTCAAAAGGACCTCCAATTACCCCAGTACCAATTATAGATGGCTTAGATTCAAACTTCCAAGTTTGATGACCAATTAACATTTATATCACACCTAACCAAGTAATAGTTGTTCTTATTATTGCAATCAAAAAGGCAGAAAATACTCCGTATGCAATTACAGGACCTGCTATTTTAAACATATTGCCGCCTACACCGAGAACGTAACCTTCGCTTTTGTGCTCTAAAGCTGCTGATGCAATAGTGTTTGCAAAACCAGTAACAGGTACAGCAGTTCCCGCGCCAGCCCATTGTGCTATTCGATCATAAAACCCTAGACTAGTTGTTAAGACTGCAATGAATATTAAAACCGCTACTGTGGGGTTTCCGGCGGTTAATTCATCAAAATCAAAGTAGTGTATGAAAATTTGTTGTATAGCTTGTCCTAAAAGACATATAAGACCCCCAGTTAAAAATGCTTTTAGGCAATTTGAAAAGACTTGGCGTTTAGGCTCTCTATTTTTAGAAAAAGCTTGATATTCTTGTTGCTCAGGTGTTAATTTTTTGTTTTTTTTACTTGACATTTTTACCTCCAAAATATTTTGTCCGATTCCTACGATCGCATACGAAAACTTATTTTAGCAAATATCTTTCAAGATTTTGCACCATGTTCTTAAGCCTGTCGGAGTTTTTGCTGTACATTGCTTTAGCCTCTATATTTTGTGTTTCAAGTGAATATTTTAAAAGGTCTGCATAGCATTGTTCTAGATTAGCGTATAGTAATTCTCTTACGTTGTTTTCTGGTAATTTAGGTGCGTCATCAAATAAGTCAACATATAATTCCCCATAAGAGTTGACTTGACCAATAAAAACATTATCAATCGAGACTTCCATAGTTTCTAATTCTTTTTTTAACCAATGGGGAGTAAGACCTACAGATGCTAGAGATTCATTTAAACAGACCCCATCTAAAATAACTGTTTGAGGTTCTGTTTGAGGATTAACCTTTACGCCTAGATGTGAGGGCGTGATTGGTGTATTTTCTGATTTCATTAAAACGTTTATGTCTCCAGTGGATTCTAGTGTTGCAAATTCGACATCTGCTAAATTAAAAGCATTTTTTTTTCTTAATTCCCTTAAAAGCTCTTCTCCTGTTAGTCTTGTTTGTAGAAGGTTTTCTTCCATTATTTTCCCGTGTTTAATTAACACAGTTTCTCTTCCGTGTACAAGATCGTGAAATCCTTTGCTCTTGATGGATGCAAGGTCAATTAGTAGAGGGAATACAAACCATACAGCAAGCGCAACAAGGCCTAAGGGGATGTTTGTAATTACATTTGTTGACATTAATGCAATAATTATACCTATAACGACGTAACTTACGAATGTAAATGGTGTTGATGTAGAAATGTTTTTTTTCCCAAGTAAGCGCACTAAAAATAGCGTAGCTATAAATAATAGTATTGATTTCATAAGTATTTCAAGCCAAATTTGCATTTAAACACCTCAGCTTTCTATATATTGTGGTTCCTCTAATTTTAATTCTTCTAATCTATTCTCAAGATCAAGGATTATTTGCCCTGTAGTATCATAAGACTCCTTAAAAACGCCTTGTGACATATCGTGTCTAGATTGTAGAGAATACACATGTAAGGTTGCATGTATACTTTTTAAGGTTGTTATGGTAGTTTTTACATTGCTATCGACACTCATGTTTAATTCCTCTAGTTAATTATAGGCTTTGAACTTATATTTCCTTGATTTTCGAATATTATTCATGAAAAATTTTAAAATAATTATTGTATTTTATTCAAAACTTTGATAGATTATTATAGTGGATAGAAAATAAAAACTACCTTCTTAAGGAGAGTGTTTCGTGGGAGCTTTATTTTTGAAATTTATGATATTAGTAGTAGCATTTTTGTTTATATATTTTTCTATAAGATATCCTTTAGTTAAACATAGGCCATCTGAAGCGCCTAAGTGCTTTAAGTTAATATCAAGTATATATATATTGGGGTTAATAGGAACTTTTGTGGTGTTTTCCCATACTTTTTCTTTGTATTGGGGGGGAGTGTCCACTTTGTTTGTTATTCCTTTTGTGGTATGGGCATTGAAATCAATTAATTTAAACCCAAAAGAATCTTTTTCAGAAAATGAGGGTATTGTAGATGGTTATTTTATAAGATATTTGCTTTTGTGTATGCTTAATGAAAGAT
>CAZTHU010000015.1:0-14768 GCA_964613575.1 uncultured Eubacteriales bacterium
TCTTTATTTGATAAATCCTTTACAATTACTGGTACCTCTTTGATCTGGGCAATTCTTGCAGCTCTCCATCTTCGCTCACCTGCTACAATCCTATATACTCCGTCTTCATTTGTTACAATAATAGGCTGAACTATCCCATGATGCTTTATAGATTCACTTAATTCTTGCAAAGCATTATCATCCATATTTTTTCGAGGCTGATATAAATTTGGCTCAATATCATTTATTTCAAGATACATTAACCCTTTAGATTCCTCATTTTGATTTTCTTCTACACTTATCAAGGCACCTAAACCTTTGCCTAAACCTTTTTTACTCATCTTTTCACCTCTTTATTTTTTTGCAATAATTCATTTGCTAATTTTCTATAGCAAATCGCACCTTTTGATTTTGAATCATAAAGCAATATGGGTTTTCCATAGCTTGGTGCCTCACTTAATCTAATATTTCTAGGTATAACTGTGTTAAAAATATTATCAGCATAATAATTTTTAACCTCTTCGAAGACTTGCTGTGACAAATTAGTCCTTGAATCAAACATCGTCATAACTACACCTTCAATTTTGAGCGCAGAGTTTAAATGCTTTTGTACCAGTTTAATAGTATTCATAAGCTGACTTAACCCCTCTAGAGCATAATATTCGCTTTGGATAGGAACAAGAACACTATCAGATGCAGTTAAAGCATTTAGTGTTAAAAGCCCTAATGACGGCGGACAATCGATTAATACATAATCATACACATCTTTTATTTCATCTAAAGCATTCTTAATTCTGGTTTCTCTAGATACTGTAGAAACCAATTCAACCTCAGCCCCAGCTAATTCAATATTAGATGGAACTATATCAAGCTTTTCTACCTGAGTTTTTATTATAACATCTTTAATAGAAGCATCACCTATTAAACAGTCATAGGTAGAACTTCGAATACTTTTTTTATCAACCCCAAGTCCACTTGTAGCATTACCCTGTGGGTCAATATCTACCAATAGTACTTTTTTCTTTTTCTTAGCTATACTTGTTGCTAAATTTACCGCTGTTGTAGTTTTGTAGGGTAGGAATATAGGCGCCTTCTAAAAGGTTTCCTAACCCCCCCTCAGAACCGAACGTATGCCTTTTAGCATATTCGGCTCGCCAGTTGTTTCTAGACTATTAATTATTTTTTACTATATCCATATCTAGTAGATTTTTGCCATACCTTTTTAATACCTTTTTTACAGAGATTTTTTCTTTTCTTGCAATAGTCTTTAATAAACTTAATTCAAGATGATATTTTAATCTTTTCATACGCTTACTAAAATTTTCTGTATCCTTATAATAGCTCTCAATAGGCTTTATTTTAGCCTTATATTTTGCTATTATTGTATCCACACTTAGGTTAATCCAACTATTAAAATGTACTATTTTACCATCTTTAAAAAATGGCTTTATTGCTTTGTTTAAAACATCTAATGGCATTAAATAAAATATTTTACCATCTTTACTTTTTGTTATTTCAAAGCCTGCAAAAATAAGGTTTTTACTATTAATATCCTTTATTTCTACATTAGAGCTTGTTTTCGTATTCTTAAACAAAAATTTTAACTCAAAATTTATCTTTTTCTCTAATTCCAACACTTTTGTTATATTGCCTTTTACTGCAAAAATTAATCTTTCATTATAAATACAATATGAAACATCTTCTTCAAAAGTATTTTTATCAGCTATTTTATCGCAAATATAATAAAATATAGCATGATTTAATACTTTTTTTAATAATAAAGCTTGTCTTTTGTCAGTTTGACCAAAGTATTCAATATTCTTTCTAATAATAGATAAGAATCTTCCATCTTCTATCTTTTTCTCAAATATTAGATTTAAATTCTTATCTAAAGCTTTTAAATCTAAATCCTCTATCAAAACTTCTATAAAGTATTTTGTTTTACTAAAATCCTCTTTAATAAATGAAAATCTACTTCGTAAATCTTTAAATTTTCTTTCTTTTTTACTAAGCTTACCAATGCAAAGTGGTTCGTACAAAGCATCTAGTATTTTAGTTGTAAGCTCACATACTACTTTAGCATAATTTTCACAAGAAAAAATCTCTTTTAATCTTTCTTTTTTAAGGTTTTGGCTTATTCTTACTACATCGTTCTTTTCTAAGGTATTTTTCAAATCTCTACTTAAATATTCATAAAGCTTAGTATTAAACAATATCCTATAAAGTCTCTTAAAAACAAAGTTTCTGTCATTAGAAGACTTTTCGTCTAGTATTGATAATACAACTTCAGCCTCCTGCATTTCGCATACCTCCATTATATATCAATCAAACAACCTGCTTCCCTTCGCCATGTAAGCAGCTTTCCTGCATCCGATTTACGGCATTCCTTGTCAATTCAAGGTTCTCTTTGACTACTACGAAAGCTCCGTAGCCATGTTGTACTAATTTATAAGTACAATTTAGGCTATCTCCGTTTAGATTATAAGGTACTTTAATAGTGTAACTTAGGCTCCCGTTCGCTTCTTTGACGTGCATCATGCACGCTTAAAGAGATCGGAGAGTATAAAGAGCGTTGGTAATACCCCTTATAGATCTCTTTGTGGTTTAATTTAAAAAACCACCCCGACAGTTTGGGAAAAGAAACTAGGTTTAAAGCAGTTTAGCCTTGGCCATATTACACCTTGATCTTGCATATCATCTTTTAGTAATAGTTACTACTTAAAATTATTAAAATTAATACAATATCTGATAATCTTATACTTCATAATTTGTCAGCTATATTGTTTTTCAATTAATTATTAAGCTGTAACAAGAGATATATGCTTTACTAGCATGCTTTTGTCCCCTCTAGGTTTCCCCTTTAGGTAAGCTAGTTGATCAATCAAACCTCTCCCCAGTTTGATATTCCTACAGGAACGATACCTTATAACCCTTTACGGACGCACACCAACTCCGCCTTTCTGATTTGCAAGTGATATAATTTTAGGCAACAAAACCCCCCCTTTTTTTATAAAAACTATTTATAAGTTTTATTTTTAAATCTTTTTGCATTCTATCACTTATTTGAATTTATTGCAAATTAAAAAAGAATGTTTCACGTGAAACATTCTTTTTTTTGTTTGCTATTAGTAAGTATTTACCTTTTATTTAGATAATTTTTAATTTCCTTAATAAAAAAGTCAGCATTATTAATCTGTTCTTTTGCCTTTTCTAAGGATATTTCAACATAATCACTATAATCACTTTTATTTCTTATAAGACTAGCTGCAACAATAATATTAGAAAGAGCTTTAGGTAATTTCAAAGTTTTGATATAATACTGCTGAAAATATGAAATTACGGCAGAATGCTTTTTAAAATCAATTTCATCTAATGCAAGAATTGCTCTTGTTGCATGAAAAATAGCATAATAAGATCTATTAACCGATTGATTATATCTTTCTATATTTAGTAGTTCAATTGCTGTTTCAAGTTCTTCTTTGGCCTTTTGAATTCTATAGTTTGAAAGATCATATAATTTCTTATTATGCACTTATTTTTACCCCCTTCTGAACATTTTTGAAAAAAGGTAATACATCTTTAAGGTTTTCATAATCTGAATAACTTTGAATTATAGGTGCTAAAAAAACATTATATTCAATATCTAAATCAGTTATAATTTCTGTTATTTTATTAAAGTATTTATCGATCTCTTCTTCTTGCATATCAACAAGCACCATTAAGTCTATATCAGATCCATCATCAGGATATCCATTTACAAATGAACCAAAAAGAATTGTCTCAACCAATTTTTCTTTAAAAATACTTTTCATTTCATTATTAAATTTCGCTAGTAATTCATTAAAATCACATTTTGTTAGCATAAATCACCTCTATTTTACTTAGATTATACATCCAAATTAGTAACAAATTTTGCATTTGTTTGAATAAACTCTTTTCTTGGTTCTACTTTATCACCCATTAACATTGTAAAAACCTCATCTGCTGTAAATGCATCCTCTAATTCAACCTTTAGAATTCTTCTAGTATCAGGATTCATTGTTGTCTCCCATAATTGTTCAGCATTCATTTCACCAAGACCTTTATATCTTTGAATGTTAATGCTATCTTTTTGCCAATTTTTTTCTATACAAATCTCATCTAATTGCTTTTCTGTATAAGCATAATATTCTTCTTTTCCTTTATAAACCTTATACAAAGGAGGTTGTGCTATATATATGTGACCTGCCTCAACGAGTGGCTTCATGTATCTAAATAAAAATGTCAAAAGAAGTGTTCTAATATGTGAACCATCTACATCGGCATCGGCCATTATTACAATTTTATGATATCTTAATTTCTCTAAATTAAACTCTGTCCCTATCCCTGCACCAAGTGCTGTAATTACAGGTGTTAGCTTATCATTTCCATATACTTTATCTAATCTAGACTTTTCAACATTTAACATTTTACCCCATAAAGGAAGTATTGCCTGAAATTTTCTATCCCTGCCTTGTTTTGCACTACCACCAGCAGAATCTCCCTCAACAACAAAGATCTCGCAAAGCTTTGGATCTCTTTCAGAACAGTCGGCTAACTTTCCTGGAAGTGTTGTGCTTTCTAATGCGGTTTTTCTTCTAGTAAGATCTCTTGCCTTTCTTGCTGCATCTCGTGCTCTTTGCGACATTATACATTTTTCTAATATTACCTTTGCAACTGAGGGATTCTCTTCTAAAAATGCTGATAAATTCTCATTTATTACACCCTCTACTATTCCTCTTATTTCAGAATTTCCAAGCTTTGTTTTCGTTTGTCCTTCAAATTGAGGATCTGATAATTTAACACTTATAATAGCAATTATACCTTCTCTTACATCTTCTCCCTGAAGGTTTTTATCGTTTTCTTTTAATATATTATGCTTTCTAGCATAATCATTAAATACTTTTGTTATTGATGTTTTAAAGCCTGTTAAATGCGTCCCACCTTCTGTTGTAGCAATATTATTTGCAAAGCTAAAAACATTTTCTGAAAAACCTGTATTATATTGAAAAGCTAACTCTATTATATTATTATCTCGTTGTGTTTCAAAATAAACTACTTCAGGATGTAATATCCCTTCTTTATTCTTATTTATATATTCAACGAAAGATACAATGCCACCTTCATAGTATAATTTTTTCTCTTTAATAGGATCTAGTCTTTCATCAATTAGAATTATTGATAACCCCTTATTTAAAAAAGCTAGTTCTCTAAATCTTCCAAGTAAAATATCATAGCTAAACTCTAACTCTTCAAAAATGGTAGGATCTGGTTTGAATAAGGTCTTTGTTCCTGTTTTCTCAGTTTCACCTATAACATCTACTGTGGTGGCTGTTTTTCCTTTTTCATATCTTTGGCGGTAAATTTTACCATCAGTAAAAACCTCAACCTCCATATAATCTGAAAGTGCATTAACAACCGATGCACCCACACCATGCAGTCCACCTGATACCTTATAACCTTCTCCTCCAAACTTACCTCCTGCATGAAGTACTGTATGAACAACCTCTACAGCTGGTAAACTCATTTTAGAATGCATACCTACAGGAATTCCTCTACCGTTATCTACAATACTAATTGAATTATCATTATGAATCTTAATAGTTATTTCATCACAATAATCTGCTAAAGCCTCGTCTATACTATTATCAACGATCTCATAAACTAAGTGATGAAGGCCCCTAGCAGAAGTACTTCCTATGTACATTCCAGGACGTTTTCTCACTGCTTCTAACCCTTCAAGAACCTGTATTTGACTCTGGTCGTAAACATTTATTTCATTTTTTTCCATGTTCTCACCTCTATACTCTTTTTCTTTAATATTTGACTTACTCATCACCGTCAAAAAACAAATTATCCATTATGGATTTTTTAGCAAAAAAATTTACGCGTTTCTTTAGGGTTGCTGCAGAAATAGGAGATAAATAAATTTTTGTCATTGTACCTTTTTGTGTTACTATGAAAGATTTTGGTAGATCATCACATATAGACTCTATGAAGCCTTCTTCTTCCGATACCTTTAAAAATTCTTTTGTGCTATTTGATATGGTTGTACTATCTAAATCAAATATACCTATAATATCCTTTATAAATATTGCAACATCTACACCTATATGTAAAAACAAAAAATCATCCCCCTACTACACATCCATTTTCTACATAAAAATATTTTACATTATTTTGTATCCCCTTTATTATATCCTTATTTGTAGATGTAATAAAAGTTTGCATAGAATCTAGGCTTTTAATAAATTTCTCATGTCTTTGCCTATCTAATTCTGAAGCAAAATCATCTAGCAATAATATTGGATATTCACCAATCGATTCTTTTATAATATCAATTTCTGCAAGTTTCAAAGAAAGCATTATTGTTCTTTGTTGACCTTGCGAACCGTAGTTTTTTACATTTATACCATTTAGCTCTATTTCAAAGTCATCCCTATGTGGACCTATTGATGTGTAGGTCTTATACAAATCTTCCTTTACCTTACTTTGTAATCTTTCTAAAAATGTATTAGCAATCTCAACTAAAGAGTTTTCATTATTAAGATACAATTTATCCTTATATCTTATAGTAACATTTTCTTTATTATTTGTTAAGTATAGATGTTTTGGATTAATTATATCCTCTAATCTTTTTATAAATTTTATTCTTTCAAATACAATCTCAGAGCCAATCTCTACTAAGGATTTATTCCAAATAGACAAAGTATCATATGATGAATTATCTATCTTAAGCTGTTTTAAAAGAGCATTTCTGTTAGCTAAAACTTTTTTATATTGTTGTAGCTTATGAAAATAAGAAGGTTTTACCTGACTTATTGCAATATCTAAAAATCTTCTTCTTCCAGCAGGGTCTTCTTTTAATAGTATTACATCCTCTGGTGAAAATAATACAACTACTAAATTTCCAATAAGCTGATTTAGCTTATCAATACCTATCTCATTTACTCTTATAAATTTTTTTCCATCTAAAAATCTATATTCTAATCTTACATCTATATCTTTTTTTTCTAAGCTTATATTCACATCATATCCTTTTTGATCAAATTTTACAAGCTCTCTTTCTTTAGTTGTTCTATGAGATCTTCCAGTTGCACATAAAAATAGTGACTATAGTATATTTGTTTTTCCTTGAGCGTTATTTCCATATATTACATTAAATCTATCGTTTAATTCTAAATCTAATTTTTCATAATTTCTATAATTAAGCAAGTTTATTTCTTTTATAATCAATAGTTTTAACCCTCCGAAGATGTATCGCTTAATTGAACAGGTAGTACCATATGTAAAAAATCACCTTCAGACAATGGTCTAATTATTGCAGGTCCTACCGTTGAACTAAATCGAATCTCAATTTCTTCATCATTAATTACCTTTAATGCATCCATAAAAAATCTAGGGTTAAATCCTATAACCATTGATGATCCAATTACCTTTACATCTACAATTTCTTTTACATTTCCAGCAGTTGCACTAGATGTTATAATCAGCTCATTTTCTGTTATAGAAAATTTAACAGGATATTTTTTATCCTCTGTTCCAATTAAAGATGCTCTATCAAGAGACATTAAGAGTTCCTCTGTCTTAACAATTACACTTGTGTCATAATCATGTGGAATAAAGTTTTGATACTTTAAAAAATCTAATTCTATAAGCCTTGTTACGATTTTACACCTTCCTGTTTCAAATGCCATTAAGTTTTGAGAAACATATAATTCAACCTTATTTTGTTCTTGCTCTAAGATCTTTATTATCTGATTTAAAGCATATCCAGGAACTACTACAGAAAATTCTGTAGTTTGTTTTATATATCTTGTTTTTGCTAATGCTAACCTAAATCCGTCTATAGAAACAACTGTCAAACTATCTCCCTTTACTTCAAATAAAGAGCCCATCATATTTTTTCTATTCTCATCTATACTTATAGCAAATATTGTTTGACGTATAAGATCTTTAAGTACATCTTCATTTATACAAAATGCTTCATTTTTTTCTACTAAAGGTAATTTTGGATAATCTGATGGCTCTATTCCAGATAATTCATAATGAGTTAATGCACAATCTATATAAACAACATTTTCTTTTAATTCAATAAAAACATCACCATGTGGTAATTTTCTAATGATCTCTCCAAATAGCTTTGAATTAACAACAACTGCTCCTTGTTTAAGAATAGATCCTTCAGGTAAATATTCTATTCCTATTTTATTATCATAACCAGTTAGCTTTATATTATCGTAGCTCTCTATTAAAATTCCTTCTAATATATCATTATTTGATTTTATTGAAACAGCCTTTTGAACTGCATTTACAGCCTCTATTATATCAATTGTTTTACACATTAGTTTCATAAAGAAACCTCCCGTTTGTTTTTTTATAGTATATAAGAAAAATAGTAATAATAATAGTAAGTGCTGTTAATAATGTTAATAACTACCTTTAAGTACTAATAAATAAGCTTTTAAGCGTGTATAAAAAATGTTGATAACCTTTCTTTTAACATTTAAGTTGTACACATACTATTAACAACCAGATCTTTTCCACAATAACTTATTCCCATATCAACAGATCTTGTTGATAAAGATCTGTTAATTACCTGTGATATTTTTCTTTAGCTCTGCTATAATCTTACGGGTTTCAGGATTAGTGTCAATATCGTCGACTATTTTTTCACATGCATGCATTACGGTTGTATGATCTCTACCACCAAATTCTTCTCCTACTTTAGGTAGTGAGAGATCTGTAAGTTCTCTACAAAGGTACATAGCAATTTGTCGAGGATAAGAAAGCTCTCTAGTTCTTTTTTTAGATACAAGGTCGTCAGGTTTTAGTTCAAAGTATCTTGTAACCATATCCCTTATGGATTTAGCAGTTATTGTTTTTACTTTTCTTACAGATAAAATATCTTTTAGTGCATCATTAGCTAATTCTAGTGTGATCTCTCCACCAGAGTCTGTAAGGGAAGAATAAGCAATTATTTTATTCATAGCACCTTCTAATTCACGTATATTTGAAGCTATTTTATCTGCAATAAATACCATTATTTCGTTTGGAACATTTAAATTTTCAAGTTGAGCCTTTTTTCTTAAAATCGCAATTCTAGTTTCAAGATCAGGTGCCTGAATATCTGCAATAAGACCCCACTCAAACCTAGATCTTAGACGTTCTTCAAGGGTGTTTATATCTTTTGGTGGTTTGTCACTAGATAAAATGATTTGTTTATTTGCTTCGTACAAAGCATTAAATGTATGGAAAAACTCTTCTTGTGTTCTTTCTTTTCCTGCAATAAATTGTATATCATCTATTAAAAGTACATCAATATTTCGATACTTTGTTCTAAAATTTTCATTTCTATCATCTTTTATAGAATTTATTAGTTCGTTTGTAAATTTTTCTGAGGAAACGTATAACACTTTTGATTGTGGATTTTGAGTATGTGTATAATGTCCAATTGCATGCATTAAATGGGTTTTACCAAGACCAACCCCCCCATAGATAAAAAGAGGATTATAAGCTTGAGCAGGTGCCTCTGAAACTGCTAGAGAAGCAGCATGTGCGAATCTATTACCATTACCGATTACAAATGTGTCAAAAGTATATTTTGAGTTTAAATTTCCATTTTTATTTTCATCCTTTGTGTGCGACCAATCAAGTCCATCACTATCTTCATTTTGATTATCGTCGTCAAGGTTATCTTCACTAGAAGGAGTAACTATTCTTATAATATAGTCTTTAAAAGATATTTGTTTAATAGCGTTTTGAATTAAAGTTAGATACCTTGATTCAATAATTCCTTTGTTAAAATCGGCTGGTACGCTCAAAACTATGATTTTAGAATTCATACTAACAGGCTCAAGCGTTTTAATCCATGTACTGTAACTAATCTCTGTTAGTTCGGTTTTTAAAAGATCAAGCGTTTTTTGCCACAATTCATTTAATTGCATAAGCTTTCCTCCAAATAAAAAATTTACGTAAATTTACAAAAAATTATCAACAAGTTATACACAAGTTGAATTGATAAAGCTTTTTTAAAAGAAATGATCTCAAATATAGTTATATCATATAATTACACTACTTTTCCTAAAGCAGTATTGAGATTATAACAGATAACTGTGGATTATTCAACAAAAAAATAGAACTTATCCACAAGAAAATTTATAGCTAATAAAAATCTAACTTGACACCTTTGGTGGTTTGCTATTATAATCTAGAAGAAATTCTTAAGTTGAATGGAGGTGTGTTTAGATGAAAATGACGTATCAGCCTAAAAATAGGCAAAGAAAAAGAGAACATGGTTTTAGAAAAAGAATGAGAACTGCTAACGGGAGAAATGTTCTTAGGAGAAGAAGATCAAGAGGTAGAAAGGTGCTTTCAGCGTAAAGAATTAAGTTTTGTTCTTTCGTTGAATGCTTTTTCGGTGTTTTGTTATGAAAGAGATATGTTCAATAAAAGAAACAAAAACATTCCTTTATCTTTACAAGAATGCAAATTTTTATGTAGGGAAGTTTTTGGTTTTATACGAATTGCCAAATGAATTTGAATTTCATAGACTAGGTGTTGTCGTGGGTAAAAAAGTTGGTAATAGCGTAAAAAGAAGTAGGGTTAAAAGGTTAATTAAAGAGAATTTTAGGCATCGTAAGGATGAGTTAAAGGGTTATCATGATTTTGTTTTTATTGCACGAAAGACAGAATCTCTGCCACAATACAGTCAGATAAAAAAGGAAATGAAATATTTAATGAAAAAACTAGGTGTGTTAGATTAGTCTATTAGACTAAAATGGAGATAATGGGTTGTTAGCAAATTTTAGTATAAAACTTATAAAATTTTATAAAAAATATCTATCCTCTTTAAAGAGCTATCCTACGTGTAGATTTGTGCCTACTTGTTCAGAGTATGGCATTGAGGCTATAGGAAGGTATGGTTTTTTTAAAGGTGGATTTATGTTATTAAAGAGAATTTTAAAGTGCAATCCGTTTGGACCGTCTGGATACGATCCAGTTGAATAATTTTTGTGAGGGGTAGTTTAAATGGCAGGAATATCGGGATTATTTGGAGCTCTACTTTATTGGATTTATGGATTAGTAGGTGACTATGGAATAGCTTTGGTTATTTTTACAGTATTATTTAAGCTTGCATTATTTCCACTTAGCATGAAGCAAATCAAGTCAACTACTAGAATGCAAGAACTTCAACCAGAGATGAAGGCTTTGCAAAAAAAGTATGAAAACGACAAAGAAAAATTAAATGAAGAGATGGTTAAATTTTTTAAGGAAAAAAACCATAATCCAGCAAGTGGATGTATTAATATATTAGTGCAGATGCCTATAATACTTGTGATTTTTCAGGTTTTTAGACATCCTATATCACATATGTTAAATGGTGCGCAATACCTTGATAAGATATTGTCGGTGGAAGGATTAAAGGGTGTAGTAAATTTAAGGCGTGCGCCAGAGGCAGAGGTAATATTTAAGTATTCAGAGGATATTGCAAAAAGGGCGATAGGAGAAGGTGTTCCTCAATGGTTATCTGATAAAATATTAGACCTTCAAGAAGGAATGAGATTTCTAGGAACTTTTGACTTAGCAAGGGTTCCACAATATAGACCAGAGACTATTATGTCTGAGCCAAATGTTTATATACCTCTTTTAATAATGGTTTTAGCCCTTGTAGTTGTAACATTCTTATCAACTAAGTTGATGACAGGTTTAAAGAATAAAGGTAAATCTGATGAAATGTTAGCCCAAGATGATAGTGTTGCAAAAACAAATAAAACGATGATGTATTTTAGTCCTTTATTAATAGGATTGTTTTCTTTTCAATTACCAGCAGGGCTTACTCTTTATTGGATGACGGGTACTATATTTCAACTTTTCCAACAATATTATATTGAACATAAAAAGGAAAAGGAAAAGGAAAAGGAAGATGGTGCAGTTGGTAATGTTGATAATGTAGATGATGAAATTGATTTAGCTAAGGCTTATAAAAATCAAAAAAATATTGAGCCGATAGCAGTCGAAAACGGTAACGATAACGATAACAAGAAAAATAGAAATAAAAATAAGAATAAAAAAGGTAAGAAGAAGAAGAAAAAGTAAGGTTTGTAAAAAATAGATAAAATTACAGGGAATAGTTTTTGCAGAGCAAGTGATAGAAAGGGGTTTAATTTAGGAAATGGCTAATATTATTGAAAAGACCGCGAAAACAGTGGATGAAGCAGTAGATATGGCGCTATCTGAGATTAACTTAGATAGAAAATGGGTTGATGTTGAGGTAGTAGAAGAGGGTAGCAAGGGATTATTTGGGATTTTTGGAAGTAAGGCTGCAACGGTTAGGGTGAAAGCTAAGCAGAATTTAAGTTTTGAAAAAGGAAAAGACTTGATAAGAGATATTCTAGAGAATATGGGTTTAGAGGCGAATGTAGATTTGGAAGAAGTAGAAAATGGTGTTATCATTAAAATAACAGGAAAAGATCTAGGAATTCTTATTGGAAGAAGGGGCGAGACTTTAGAGTCTTTACAGTATTTAGTAGGGTTGGTTGTAAATAAGCATGCAGACACCTATAAAAAGGTTTCTATCGATATAGAAGGATATAGGGATAAAAGAGAGGATTCTTTAATAAAGCTTGCTAAAAGGCTAGCATCAAAGGCGAATCAAACTAGAAAAACGGTAACACTAGAGCCAATGCCTGCAAGTGAAAGAAGAATAATTCATTCCGTTTTGCAAGAAAATAGATCAGTATCAACATATAGCTCAGGAGATGAGCCATATAGAAAAATTATTATAAAGCCGAAGTGATGATATTATGAAAATAGAAGATACAATAGTTTCAATAGCTACCAGCCCAGGGGTTGGAGCTATTGGTATTATTAGAATAAGTGGTAGGGAAGCCTTTAGAATATCAAAAATATTATTTAAGGGTAAGAATAAAAACTTTGATGATGTAAAGTCTCACAGCGTTGTTTATGGATGGGTTATAGACCCAGAAGATGGACATATTGTTGATGAGGTTTTGTTGTCTAAAATGGCGTTACCAAATACGTATACTAGGGAAGATATAGTAGAGATAAACTGTCATGGTTCTCCTATAATATTAAAAAAAATTATAGATATTGTATGTATACTTGGTGCTAGGGTTGCAGAGCCTGGAGAATTTACAAAGAGGGCTTTTTTAAATGGAAGAATAGACCTTACTCAAGCAGAGGCTGTTATGGATGTTATAAACTCTAGAGCAGATCAGGGCTTAAAGGCATCTATGAGACAGTTAGAGGGGAAATTATCTTCAGGTATAAAGCCTATTAGAGATAGACTAATTGATATGTTATCGCATATTGATGCATCAGTAGATTATCCAGAATATGATATTGAACAAATATCTAAAGAGAAAATTATCGAAGGGTGTACTTTTGTTAAAGAAAAGCTTGAGGATGTTTTAAGTACGTTTGATAAAGGTAAAATATTAAGAGAGGGTTTAGAAGTATTAATATTAGGCGTACCTAATGTGGGTAAATCTTCACTTTTAAATAGTCTTTCTGGACGAAATAGCGCGATTGTTACAAATATTCCTGGAACAACAAGGGATATAATACAAGAAGATATTAGTGTTGCCGGTATTCAAGTTAATATAATAGATACAGCGGGAATTAGAGATACCAAAGATTTGGTTGAGAATATTGGTGTTGATAGGTCTTTAGAGTATATTGATAAATCAGATCTTATATTATTTATGGTAGATGCTTCAGCTAGTCTAACGCCTGATGATTATAAAATATATGAAAGAATAAAAGATAAAAAAAGTGTTTTACTTATTAATAAGATGGATAAAAAGAACAAAGAAAATGTAGAGGCTATTTATGAAAAGTTTGAAGATATTATAAAGATACCTATGTCTGTAGAGCAAAATATTGGATTTTTCGAATTAGAAAATTACATTAAAGATAATTTCATGTTGGGAAATATAAAGATGAATAATGAGTTAATACTCACAAATAGTAGGCATAAGGCTTTTATGGTTGAGGCGATAAAAAGTATAATACAAGCGTTAGAATCGATTAACATAGGAATGCCGTTAGATATTATATCAATAGACATACAAAATACCGCAGATTCGTTAGGTCATATAACGGGAGAGTCGGTAAAAGAGGATGTATTAAAAGAGATTTTTAGTAGATTTTGTATTGGAAAGTAGGAAGGTTGGAGTGTGGTTTTTATGGATTATCTGGCAGGAAATTATGATGTTTTAGTTATTGGTGGGGGACATGCAGGTTGTGAGGCGGCACTAAGTGCGGCGAAACTTGGGTCAAAAACGCTCATGTTTTCTATAAATCTAGATTCAATAGCGGCTATGCCCTGTAATCCAAGTATTGGTGGGACGGCTAAGGGTCATTTAGTAAGGGAAATTGATGCGTTAGGTGGGCAGATGGGTAAACTTACCGATGAAACAACAATTCAGTCTAAAATATTAAACAGGGGCAAAGGTCCTGCTGTATATTCTTTAAGAGCTCAGGTGGATAGAAAAAAGTATGGCGAAAAGATGAAGTTTGTCTTAGAGTCTCAGGAAAACTTAGATATAAGGCAAGCTGAGGTTATAGAGCTTATGGTTGATGAGTCTTGTGATTCTGGAGCAAAAAAGGTAAAGGGTGTAAGGACATTAACTGGAGGTATTTATACAGCCAAAACAGTAATATTAACAACAGGGACATATTTAAGATCAATGGTTATCCTAGGTGATGTAAATTATAGTAGTGGCCCTGAGGGTCTTTTTCCCTCA